>CAZOCV010000195.1:3663-6399 GCA_964578395.1 uncultured Pirellulales bacterium | reverse complement strand
CGGGGAACGGAGGAAAATGATGGACCGGTCGCATCGTTTCACGTGGGCAGCGTTTATTTATGTATTGTTGTCAGTAACTTTCCCATGTTTAGCTGAGGTTACCCTGTCGGGTGATATCGATCCAACCGATCTTGCCTGGTGGGCGAATGGGGGAGATCCTGCGGGAACGGTTTACATAGGGGAAAATGATGATGGTAAAGTGGTTATTAATGATGGCAGTGTATTACATTCTCGAAGTAGCTACTTTGGGTATGAATCTGGAGCTTTTGGGGAGGTTACACTTTCAGGTAATGGTTCAACCTGGACCAATATCAACGATTTTACTGTTGGACGGTATGGGGAAGGGGTGTTGACGATTAATAACGGCGGTGTGGTTACCAGTAAATATTGTATTCTTGGTTGTTATACGGGATCCATTGGTGTGGCAACCGTTTCAGGAGCAGAATCAAGGATGACGATTGATTCGAGTTTGTCCATCGGCCTTTCTGGTTCCGGAACGCTCAATATCGAAAACGGCGGCGTTGTATCAAGCCTTTACTGTACGCTTGGGGACGGTTTTGATACTGGTTCTTACGGATACGCGACGGTTAACATATCCGGAACAAACTCGGCCTGGTATAATGATCATCACCTAACGGTTGGTAATCGAGGGGAGGGGCATCTGGTTATTTCCAATGGCGGGGCAGCATATAATGAAAATGGCAAGATAGCGAATTTATATGGATTCTCAAGTGATGTGTTGGTTACTGGAGAAGGATCTATTTGGGAAAATTGCGGTGATTTCTTTGTTGGTTGCATGGGGAACGCCGTATTGACTATTGAAGACGGTGGAAAGGTTTCCAATATCAAAGAGGGGTACATCGCATACCAAAGCGGAAATAGTTCAGCGACCGTTCGGGGTGCTGGCTCAATCTGGGACAATGGCGATTCATTGTACGTTGGCGGCGTTGGTAATGGTGTCTTGAATATTCGGGATGAAGCCCAAGTCAATGTTGAAGAGAATACGTTTGTTGCTTATGACTCCATTGGCAACGGGGCTATTGCACTGGATAATGGCGTTCTTAACACCGGTGGTTTGATTGCCGCGCCAGGTGAGTTAAACGGCGTTGGCGTCATAAATACCACGGGGCTGGTAAGTGATATTCATTTAATATTTGATCAGAACCACGGTTTGCAGCAGCAAATCATTTTTGCTGATGGTTCCGGGCAAGATATTACCATCAATGTCAATCAAGACTTTACGGGAGCGTCAAGGGGAGCTCTTGGCGCAGGATGTCGCGGAGACGGTTCATTATATGTGGGCGACAGCCAAGTGGTCAGGTCCAGTGACGGCTACATTGGATTTCATCCTCTTTCAAATGGAGTCGTAACGATTACTGGCGCCGGGTCAACTTGGAACAATAGTGGTGATTTGAACATTGGCTATAAAGGTAAAGGTTCACTTCTGATAGAAAACGGCGGTTCAGTTGTCAGTGGAAACGATTGCATTTTTGGTGAAGAAGGAGAAGCTTCTGTAATCGTCAGGGGGACGAATTCTAGCTTGAACAATACTTATAATCTGGAAATAGGCATAGAAGGATCCGGCACATTGACGGTTGAAGCAGGCGGCAAGGTGACAAATCTTTCTTGTGAAATGGGTGATAGAACCGGCTCCTGTGGCATGGTTAGAGTATCCGGTGTAGATTCTATCTGGAATAATACCGGCGACCTTTATATCGGCGAATTTGGAGACGGCGAAATCATCATCGAAGATGGTGCCAAGCTGTACCATGGCGGTTATAGAACTTTAATAGGAGATCGTTATTCTTCAACGAGTGCAGCGACGGTAAAGGGAATTGAGTCGATCTGGTTTAACAGCGGCGACTTGATTGTAGGGAAGTATGGATGTGCCATGTTATGCATTGAAGATGGAGGCGCTGTCATAAATGAAAATGATTTGCTTATAAATAATCGAAGCACCTTAAATATGATTTTAACAAGCACGAATCCGCTGCTAGATATTGGTGGAGACGCGGAACTGGATGGATATTTACAAGTTGGTATGGTTGATGGAAGTGTTTTAAACTTACATGATGTCTTTACATTGATTGATTTAACCGATCCGGCGGCGACGATTAGCGGCAGTTTCATCAATTATGCCGAAGGTGATTCGGTGGGGACGTTCAGCGGGTATAATTTGGTGCTGAGTTACGTCGGCGGCGACGGCAACGACGTCACCCTTACGGCCGTGCCGGAGCCGGGGATGTTAAGTTTGTTGGTTTTGGGAGTTATGGCTGTCCGACAGATAAGACAAAAAAAGCCCGGTCGTTAAACCGGGCTTTCGATTGGATCTAATCCGCGGGCGTACATGTTCCGGCACGAGCCGCGGCAGCCATTTTAACGGCTTTCGCCGTTAAATATCATCTTAGCTTTCAACGGGTTTCTCAGGTTTTTCGGGTGCGGGCTTCTTCGGACAGCACTGTGCTTTATCTGCACATTTGCTTGAGCAGGCCGATTTGTCGCACTTGCATTCCGCGCACTTGCATGGATCACACTTGCACTCCGCGCATTTACACTCCGTGCATTTGCAGTCGGCGCAGTTGCATGCTTTACATTGACATTTGTCACACGTTTTGTCGCCGTCAGCTTTTTGCGGGCAACCTGTCGTCGCCGAACAGCTTTGCAAAGTGCTTTGCGTCGTCGCGGCATCGCGCGAAGCCACGCTTTGGCCGACCACCACCAATCCTACCGCCGCCA
>CAZOCV010000195.1:0-3563 GCA_964578395.1 uncultured Pirellulales bacterium | reverse complement strand
TGCGGCCAACCGAGATTAGAATATCCGCCAAAATGAAATTTGACTGGGACATGAATGATACTATCACCGCCATCAGTTCCGCCCCCGGCCCGGCCGGACGCGGCGTGATACGTCTGAGCGGACCGGAATCATACAATATAATTAGAGAATTGCTTGCGCCTGCTGATGCCGAATTAGTATTGCATAACCGAAAAAATCAGTGGTGTCATGCGGCCGTTAACCCCGCGGAAAACCTTACCTGTCAGGCCAAATTGCTTTTATTTTATTCTCCCTATAGTTTTACGGGCGATGATGTAATCGAAATTCACGTCCCCGGCTCACCTGCTTTGCTGAAGATGCTTTTGCAGCGGCTCATCAGCTTAGGCGCTCGCCTTGCCCACCCCGGTGAATTCACGGCGCGGGCATTTTTCAATGGTCGCATTGACCTGTCGCAGGCGGAAGCCGTCAACGAAATTATTTCCGCTCGCTCCGACGCCCAGCTTGTCGCTTCGCAGCGGCTGTTGGACGGCCAGTTGCATCGTCGCTGTCTGCTTTTGCGGGAACAGATTATGGAGTTGCTTGGTCTGGCGGAGCTATCTTTGGATTTCGCTGACCAGGATATTCAGCCGGCCTCACCCGATGACCTGAAACAACGGCTTCATGCCGTTATCGACGAATTGGATAATCTTCTGGCCCAGTCACCTCGCTGGGAACAATTACGCCATTTGCCCCAGGTGGTGCTGGCCGGTGCGCCCAACGCGGGCAAAAGCACCCTGATGAACGCACTTTCGGGAATAGATCGCAGCATTGTCAGCCATATTTCGGGCACAACCCGCGATTTGTTGACCGTTCCAGTAAAACTTGCTCACGGTGAATGTCTCCTGATCGATTCGGCCGGACTGGAAAGCCACAAGCCTTCCTCGCCGCCCGACCCAATTGAGATGCAGATGCATGAGCAGGCCATGCTGGCCTTGCGTGAGGCGGATATGATTGTTTGGGTGGTGGATGTAACCCGGCCTGATAATGGTCCGAATCCACGAACGATTTTACCAAATACCCAAATTCCTTGTCTGATTGCCGCCAACAAAATTGATCAAACGGATACGGCAATTCCCCTTGATAAACAGTTATTTGGATATAACACTATTTATATCAGTGCCTTACGAGGCGATCATTTAGATAACGTGAAGAACCGGATTAGCGATTGCCTCCACGACAGTCCGGCCGAAGGTGACGGCCCAGCCCTGACGGCCAGACAAAGGCAGGCTATCAATGACAGCCGGGAGGTTTTGCGGAGGTGTTTTAAGTTCTTTGAAAATAATGAGTTAGAATGCGAACTGTTCGCGCTGGAACTTCGTGAAGCCCTCGATCACTTGGGCCTACTGACGGGGGAAACCGTGGCCGAAGATGTTTTGCGGCATATTTTTAGCCGATTTTGTCTTGGAAAATGACGTTTTTTAGAAAAAGTAAGACCAATTTGGCCGATATTTACATAAGAGTGGTAATTTTGGCAAATAGCTCTGATGGTGAGATTTTTTTTGGTTTTTTACTTTTTTAACTTGTTTTTTTACAAAGATAGGTTATACTTAATTTCGAGTTAGTGAGACATTTTCCTCCTCCTTTGGGCGAGAGAGAGAGAGAGCAGTAAATTCTCCCTCTCGCTTTTTTTGCGCATCATATTACTAAATACAGATTATGTATGTCTTGTATGTGATATGGCTTATCGTTCAGGCGGTGCTTTCAAAAATAGATGCTTTAACTTCCCAAATGTCATATGATTGATATTGCTATGCAGGTTAAGTCAATGATTATCTATAAAGGATCGACGTTCGAAGGTGACATATATTCCAAATTACGGGTAACGCCCTGTGTGTAAGCAAGTTGCTGGATAAAAAAACCACAAAGTACCGTTGAATAAATGGACGGTAGAATCGTCCTTTCTTTGAGGAATGGGTATGCGGATGCTACATATGTGAGGGTATATGGTCGGACAGGCGGATAAAGTGATTATGGTGCGGCCTGAGATAATGCGCCGGAAGGGGATGATCTTTTTCGGCGGAATTTTTGCATTGCCGGGATTGATATCGTTGTGTGTTTTACCTTTTAGCTCCAAATCTGTCTCGGATATTTTGTTGGGGATTGCAGGATCAATAATATTTATAGGAGCGGGGTTGGTGATAATTATTTTTGTGGGGGGCATAAGATTGTCCATCCTGCGGTTTTGGCGGGCTCGATTGACTATTACGAGTGGGCCGGTGCGGCCGGGCTGGGGTTTTGCGGCGACGGTGCATTTGCCAGACAAATTTAGCCGGGAAGATCATATTTCCGTATGGCTCATTAATGAAGAAAGAATGGATGAGCATGATTCCGAAATTACGAAGCAGCATTATGTGCAAAAAATAAAGACGACAGCGGAACAAACGGGACGGTCGGATTTAATCGGATCGGATGGCCGTGCTTTTCGCACTATCAACATATCTGCGACTATTCCCGCTGACAGCAAAGATGAGCGGCATGATGGTAAAGATCGTGAGGGCGACCATCATTTTTACTGGGTGGTGCGAGTATGCAGCGAAATGAAAGGCATTAATCTGAATATGCAGTTTCGACTGCCTACGGAGGGGGGGCGTAATGCAAACGTTTGAGCAGATGCCTGATGATAGCCAACTCATGAAGCTGAACGAAACGGTAGTGTATGACCAGCAGACGAATTATCGCCAGGTGTTCGATGAAGCGGGAGCGCGGCTGGAGCCGGTGACCATTCCTTATTTCATCGGCATCATCACGGTGTTGATGGCGTTGGTGATGTTGGCAATCATATTTCACGAAGCACTCGGTAAGCAAGGACTCGCCACTTGGGGAGCGGCGGTAGGCGTGGTGGGCCTGTTTGTTTTCGGCTTTATAATGGTATTGATTAACGCCATCAACCAATCAATTCGGTCGGGGGGAAATTATGTGGAAGTGGATCGTAAAAATCGTTGTCTGCGTTTGCCGCGAGAACATATTTACTATGAGACCGATGATATTGTGAACTTGGTAATAGTGGAACTGCCCGACAAGGTAAAAGTCTTGGGGGTGCTGGCGCGTGCGTCAGATATTTGTTATACCTATCGGCAGATATTTGTTTGGGGTCGTTTTTCTTTCAAGATGGATTCGTTCTGGAAACAGGCGGCCGTGGTGCTGGGCGTGCCGATAAAGCATCTTTGATTACGCAACGATAGAGATGATTTGTGCTAATGGAGGTAAGCGGAAGGTACGGGTGATGCGTCCGGAATACTAGACGTACGAGTGATCAATGGTTATCCTTGGCAAGCTGAACCGGCAGGGGCTTAATGTGATGAGGGAGCCGAAATCAAACGGCTTGGTAAATGAGCGGCTCCATAACAAACGGAGGGCGATCATCCTGGGATTGTTATTCGGGGTCAGTGTTTGCGGAGGGAGAGAAGGTTTAGGTGGAAATGATGTAATGCTTGCGAGATTGGTTGGATTGGGTTATGTTGGACGATTAGGTGGTCGATTTGATGTTTTGGATAAACCTTTTGCTGAGGTGTTTTTTGAAAAATCGCAAGATGGCGACGGTTTGA
>CAZOCV010000194.1:0-6419 GCA_964578395.1 uncultured Pirellulales bacterium | reverse complement strand
CCTGTATTAAATGTAATCCTAAAATAAAATTACCTTAGTTGTTTTAAGCTCTGAAAGGGAATTCGGTAATATGTTTAGAAAAACAATAAAATTTATTATGCCTATATCTGTTGGTATTTGGTTGGGTATTGGAATATCTCATTTTCCTGAAATTGCATTATATGTGAATATGTTAGTAATGGCGGTTATCTTTATTTGCGCATTGTTATCTGCTTGGTATATTCATAAAGATAAGAAGGATAATTATGCTGCTTCATAGGTAAAATGAAGTTGTAAAGGAAATGCTGGCAATTGGGTGACGCAATTGATGGACCAAACATCCCGCAATTTCACGGCCAACAATATGAACCTGTATTCCGCCATTGACGGAACCCGGACGCTGACCTATGATTTGAGTGGCAATATGACCAATAACGGTCTGAATAACACGTACAGTTACGATTCGGAAAACCGGCTGATGTCGGCCACAATGGGTAGTGATTTTGTGGAATACGATTACGACCCGTTCGGACGCAGGGTATTGAAGGATATTGATGAGGGCGAAACCGTCACACGCTATGTCTATGATGGGCCGCACGGCATTACCGAATATTCACGTTGATATGGGGTAGAGGGGGTTTTCAAAAACTTCTTTCATCGGCCGGGGGCAGGTATATAATACTGATTTTGCGGATGGAAGATGGAAGAGCCACAAATAGTGGATATATCGGCCGGAACGGGTAAGGGCGGCGGCGACGCCCGGCAGCGGCGGAGTAAATACTGGGCGATTGTTTCGAGCATCGCGGCGGTAGTGGCCTCCGGGTGTCTGGCGGAAAATATGCTGAATCTGGTCGCCCTGAAGCTGGGGGCGACCGACTTTATGCTGGGGCTGCTGAGCCTGTTCATGTTTCTGCCGTTTACGTTCAGCGTTTTCACCCTTTCGAGCATGGAACGCATCGGCAAACGCCGCCTGATGATGCGGTGGTGGTGGCCGATGGCGGGGTTTTCGGCCTTGTACCTGCTGCTGCCGGTGCTGGCCGAACACGCTCCCCTGAAGGTGACGCTGGGTTTTCTATTTGTCATCGTGACGTTGCGCAGTTCCACCAACGCGCTGGGCATAACCGCCTGGATGCCCCTGATCCACGATGTCGCGCCGGAAGAAAGCACCGGCCGGTTTTTCGCCCAGTTGCGGTTTTCCTGGCTGCTGGCGGGTTTTATTTTCCTGACGGGATGCGGTTTTTTCCTGAGTGAGGATTCGCCCTGGTGGAAGTACCAGGTTATTTTTCTGCTGGGTGTGATTATGGCGGTGATACGCGTGGCGGCGATTAAGCCTATCGCCGAGTTGCCGCTGGGAGAACATCCTCAACGGATGAATTTATGGCAGCGCTGCCGGGAACTGATGCGCGATAATCGCCTGCGGATGTTATTATTCTATTATATCGGCATCACGCTGGCCTCGGGGTTGAGCCGGCCCTACCGCATGGAAATGCTCAAAAACCTCGGCTACGGCGACAACATAATTCTGCTGGCGTCGGGAGCGATGCAGAGCCTGGGCGCCATGATTACGCTGGGGGTGTGGGGCCGTCTGGCCGATAAACACGGCAATCGCTCCCTGCTGAGCATCAGTACGGCCGGCCTGATTACCGTCATGGCCTGCTGGCTGCTGGTGGAAAAAAGCACCCTGGGGGCGGGCGTGATGATTATTCTGTATTTTCTGGAAGGGGCGCTGATATTCGGCAACGGCATCGCCACCACGCGGGTGATGTTTCACAGCATTTCGGAAAAGAAACAGTATTTAATGAGCCTGTTGACGCTGGCGACGCTTTTGTTCAGCGGCATCGGTCCCTTTATCGGCGGGATTATTTTGTGGGGGCTGCGCGAATCATCATTTGCGATAGGGGCGCTGCATCTGAACAAGTATCAACTGCTTATGCTGGTAAATGTGATAGCTTACCTCTGGCCGCACCTGTTGCGGCGGCGGTTGCGTACCGAGGGCGAGGCCGGAACTGTCGAAGTGATTTCATTTATGGCGCAATCGCTGCGCGGCGCGATTGCTCCATTTATGCGTATTGGAAACAGCGATAAGGTAAACCCGGAGAAACATCAGGAATCGAAAAATGAGCGCTAAACAGTATTCCCGTTATCAGCAAGGTATTATTAAACGCTACTACGAACATTTCGACAATATCCAGCTTACCCGGCTGGGCGAATTGGTGACGGAATTGTATATCGCCAAGGATACCGCCGGCGAAGACAAACTCTGGTCCCGTGTGGCCGACATTCTGAAAAAACTCAAAGTGCCGCCCCAGGAGGCCGACAAGATTATGCGCAGCCGCCGCGTGGAATTACTGGCCCAGCAGCTCTCCGAATGGCTGGGGAATTCCTCTGATAGATAGGATATTATTCCGGCAAAACAGTCATTGTCACAACGGGTTTATACAACGCTGTTGGGGCAGAGATGGAACTCATCACGGTAAGGAACCCGCAGCGTCATGCCGCATTGTTTGCAGCGAACCAGCCGGCCCGCCCAGGAGCGGGGGACGTTATAATGAACATCGCAATCGCAGGCAAAACGAATACGAGGATATTTTTCTGGCGACTGAGCACCAATAAAAGCATTCTGTCGGATTGACGTCTTCATAAAAAACCTCTCTGTATCGGTGCCGCCGCCCTCACGGCGTCTCAACCTTTGGTTTTAACCTGGTGAGTTATACACCGACCTATATAGATAGACGTCAATGACCGCGATTTTGTTGCTAAAAAATTTTTATTTTTATATGTTCGGTAATGTATCGGGTTAATAGTAAATTAACTCAAGCGGATCGATTTGACCTGTCATACCCGCGAAAGCGGGTATCCAGACGGAAATACTGGATTTCCGTCCCCGATCGGGTCGAGGGCAGGCTCTGCGCGGGGATGACAAAAATTCTTTTCCGCAACATATACCAGCTATAGTTGAAGTTGGAATTATCCTAAAGTTTTTTCCCATTCCGTCACCAAAGTTTCCATCAGCGGCTTCATGGTTTTGGCCGAGAAGTCGAAGGGCAGGCCGGCGGCATTATAGATTTGTGGTAATGGTTTTGATCCGCCCAGCGACAAAGCCGCACGGTATTGCTTGATGGTTGCCGGTAAATCCTGCCGCGATTTCCGCCACAGGCCCAGCGCTCCCAGTTGCGACATGCCATACTCGATGTAATAAAACGGCCACTGGAAAACATGTAATTGCCGATGCCAGCGATGATTCCGCGTTTCTTCATCGCCCGTCCAGTCGTAGGCGCAGGCGGAATAGCGATTATATAAGGTCACCCACATGTCGCGGCGTTCCTGGCGGTTGTGGCCGGGATTTTCGTAAAGCCAGTGCTGGAAGCTATCTATGACGGCTACCCAGGTGATGGTATAGACGATACCTTCGAGATTTTCCCGCACGGCCCGCCGGCGGTCGTCTTTGCCGGGATAAAAAACGTCCAGGTAAGGTTCGGCCAGCAGTTCCATGCCCATAGAGGCTACTTCGCAGAATTCAGATGGGGCGTGTCGGTAGGCTAACAGCGGTTCATCATTACATTCGCACGAGTGCATGGCGTGGCCGGATTCGTGCAGCAGCACCATCAGGTCGCTATGTGTGCCGACACTGTTCATAAAAATAAAGGGTTTACGGCGTTCGGAAAGCGTGCTTTGGTAGCCGCCGGGGGCTTTGCCTTTGCGGCTGAAAAGGTCCAGCAGGCCCAGGTCGGCCATTTCCCGCACCCGCCGGGCGAACTCCGGCTCGAGTTTGCCCAGAATTTTTTCCACGCCGCCGACAAATTCCTCAAATGTGGAAAAGGGCTTCAGTGACGGCCTGCCTTTGGCATCGACCGGCATTCGCGGGGCAAAATCCCAGGGTTTGAGTACGTCCAGCTTCATGTCCTTGCGGCGCTGGTCGGCCATACGTTTCCAGACAGGGGCGACCACTTGCTCTACGCCGTCGTGATAAGCCCGGCAGTCATCGGGGGTATAATCAAAGCGATGTTTGGCTTTGAAGCAATAGTCGCGATAGTTCTTAAAACCGGCATTTTTGGCGATTTTTTCCCGTAATTCGCGTAATTTATCGAAAATATTCTCGAAAGTGTCGGTTTCCTGCGACCATCGCCGGGAACTGACCTGCCATGCCTCGCGGCGTGTTTGCTGATTCGGGTCCCCGGCAAATAGCGCCATCTGCTGCATGGTGTATTCCTGGCCGCGGAAGGTGACCATCATGGCGCCAACTTTGGTGTAATACTCCTGGGACAGCAGTTCCACCTGCGTTTCAAGGGGGACATTTTCATCGCGGAAGAGTTCCAGATCGGTCTGTAAGTTGCGTAAATATACGCCATAACGATTTTTATCGAGATTAAATTTAGCGGCGGCCTCGACAAATTTTTTATCGAGCTTGTTGAACCAGGGTTTGACGACCGGGTCCACTTTCTCCAAATAAGTTTTCCAGGCCTGGGCGCGTTCTTTGTCGTCAGTTTGGCAGGTCATGCGAATATGCAGCACGCCGGCTTGTTCGCTGAAAACCGCTTCCAGTTCAGAGCGATCCAGCAACCACTGTTCCAGATCGCTCGCGGAAGCAATTTCGCGTTCATAAAGCCGCTTCAGTTGGGCGATAATCTGGCCGGGATCGGTCAGGGTGGCGTTTTCCGGGATGAACGTTCGCGGCTGGTAGGCGGGGATTTTACTCACATTCAATTCGGCGGGGGCTGTTGTTTGCATGACGGCTCCTGTTTATATGAAAGACGGCTCCTGTTTATATGAAATAGGACATAATTTTCGTTCTGATTTATATCGCGAACTGAAAAAATTACAAAAAAACAAATCATTTTTGAAAGGATATTTGCTGGAAAGGGCAAATTTATGACGCAATTTTCGATAATAGCCGCGTCAGACAAATAGCTTAACAAATTGTTAATAAAGTAGTTATATGTATCCCGTTCGTTGTGAAAAAACAGGGGAGGATTATTAAGAAAAAGGGCAATTTCTGGTGTGGGTAACTTGTGGATAAGTTGCCTTTAAATATTATATGTTCGGTATGCCCATTATGACGCAGAGAGAAAATCAAGGGCAGTAAAACATGGTTGGTCGGGTTGTGTGTCGTAACTTCTTTATTATTAACAAGTAAGGGCCGTTTCTTACCGGAGGAAGCGTAGATTAAAGCATTTGAGTTTCTGGCCGACATAAAGATTGTGCTGTCGGTGAAGGTCTGCTTTTATTTTTGAATTGTGGATAACCTGTGTATGGTATGAATTGATTTAAGGGTATTGGGTATTATGCCATGACCGGTGTAATCTTTTTTTTTACAGACAGATAGCAACAAATGAGTCCTTGCCAGACTGGTGTTGACTTACATTATTCGATATCCCGATAATTTTTGCAGGTTCCAAAGAGCGGTAGGGTATATGACCGGATTGATATGAAGGAAAGTTTAAGTTTTATGCGCATGAAAAAAGGCGCTAATGGTTTGCATCAGCGCCTTCTATATCCTGGCAGGTTATAAACTACAGAAACTGTCTCAAATATGGCAGGTTACCACCAGTGAACAGGGAAATTATTGCCTTCACCCGGTAAAGCTCCGTGAACCATGTAGCGGGCATGCATTTCATCAAAGTTTTCCCAGTCAACATGGCCGTCAACAAACAATTCATTTCCACCTTGGATATCCGTACCTTTGTCCAGGTGGTTGGAATTTTCATAAATCTGATCGCCAGGTTGTTCTGATAGGGTATAATAGTAATGTTGACTTGGATCCCATTTTAGTGTCATCACCATATCAACGACGAGTTCCACATCCGCGGCCCCTTTAACGGAGCTTTTAGAAACCAGTTCACGATACGGAGCGTTACCGTCAACACCGCTCTTTAGTTCATGGGGACGAAGGGCTTCATAGGTTCCATCCAGCCCAACACCACTGCGGCTATATACACCGTAATATGGGTCATCCGTAGGAATTGAACCTGGCGCTGCTCTCAATAACCAGAAGTATGTGGTTCTCCGCCAGTGTTGGTAAAGGTTGTAGGGATTAATACCATAACTAGCCATGTTTTCCGGCGTTTCTTCCACTATTCTACCCGTATCTTGACCCACTCCATGCCACCAGTATTTGGAATATTGCCAATATTGAGGTTTATCAGGATCACATTCGCCGCCATAAGCCTCATCGCGTCCTTTATTGCAGGGGCAATAGAAAGTGTGTCTGTCACCTCCGTTTTGGATGATATAATTGGAGGTGAAGTCTGACACTTCGTTCATCCAGAACCCGCCGTATGAGGGGGGGAAGAAGCCATTGTATTCCCCGGTGTACATGTGCAGACTGATGCCGATGGTGTGCAGGTTACTGGCGCACACCGCGCGTTTAGCCTGTTCCCGGGCCTTGTTCAGGGCGGGGAGCAAGATCGACACCAACAGAGCGATAATAGAAACGACAACCA
>CAZOCV010000193.1:0-6439 GCA_964578395.1 uncultured Pirellulales bacterium | reverse complement strand
TACCTCCCACCGGCGTGGATTACGACTGGGAAACCTGCATGACCATGAATAACACCTGGGGCCATAAAACCTATGACCACAACTGGAAATCCACCAAAACGCTGATTCACAATCTGGTCGATATCGTCAGCAAGGGCGGCAACTATCTGCTCAACGTCGGCCCGACGCCCGATGGTGAAATCCCCCCGGCCAGCGTGGAACGCCTGCGGGAAATCGGCAAATGGATGCAGGTCAACGGTGAATCCATTTACGAAACCACCGCCAATCCCTTTTTCGGCGGTCTGAACTTTGGACGATGCACCAAGAAAGTCGATGACGATGGCGCAACTCTCTATCTGCATATCCTGGACAAACCTCAGGACGATATCCTGTTTGTCCCCGGCCTTAAAAGTAACATCACCCAGGCCTATCTGCTCGACGGCTCTCAGGAAGTAAAAATCGATACCGTCGCCAATGGCGTGCGTATCTATCTGCCCCAAAACCTGCTGGTGGATATTGACCGGGTTGTGGTACTCAAGATTGACGGCCCGCTGGTCATCGATCAGCCCGCGCCGCAGGAAAAGAAAGACTGACGCCGGGCGTTATCGGGATAACCCCGCGACAACCTCTCGAATAAGCTTGAAAAAAGCGATGTTGGTTAAAAACCGGCATCGCTTTTTTGCTGCGCCAGGTGGACCTACCTAATCTGTTTTTTTGTTGATATCTTCGGGTATTTTTGGTAGAATACCCTTTACTGGTCGTGATATGCAACCTGGTTTTTTTATGTAACTCTCTATGAAGGCATGGTTTGTATCTTCAAGCCCGGAAGAAATGCCCGAAAATTTGGATTGTAGCCCATTTGATGGGATTTTTGGCCAGAGTTGTTTTTCAGGTATATAAGGAGAAAGAGAAATGTCCCCACGCTTAGGTAGTATTTTGAGTCTTGTCGTATGCACGCTTGTGATGTGCCTGCTGCCCGGTCCGGCCTCGGCGACCGTTATCATTGATGATTTTGAGGCGGGGCCGATAGTTTTTACCGCCGCTAATCCCAGCGTAACCTATTACTCCAAACAATCGGGGCTGCCCGCCAATCACGTTGCCGGCGGCGTTCGCCACATGGATATGTTCACTTATTCCGCCCCGTCGAGCATGGAGGTCACGGGAGGCGTAATCAACCTGAATTCGCTGAATACCTCCACGTATTTCAACCTTATCTACAATGCCAATCCCGCCAGCGCCGGCGGAGCGCCGTCCCTGAACCTGAACCTTTCGGGATATGAACAGTTTGAACTGACCTTCAGCCGACTGGATCGCTCCATGAGTTACATCATCCGGGTGCGTTCCGGCAATACGTATGGCGTCTGGACGCAGCCCGTTACCGCCGCGGGTGTTGTAGCGATTCCACTAACAAGCTTCAGTAATTACAGCCTCATTAACTGGGCGGATATCGACTTAGTAAGTCTGGAAATGTCAACATCCTATGTCCCCGGCGGCGGCAGCGGCACAGTCGTTCGCGCTATTTCAGACTTCCGCGTTGTGCCCGAACCGGCCTGCATCACGCTGCTGGCTACGGCCGGAGGCCTGTTTCTCCAGCGTCGCCGACGGCGTTAAAAAAAGCGTCTGTTGCGAACCGTCTCACGCCCGCAGTTCCGCGGCGAAAGTGTGTTTCATCGCTGAGAGAATTTTGTCCATGTCGGCATCGACGTCCTCATGAGTGAGGGTGCGTTCAGGATGGCGAAACTCCATCGTCAGCGTCAGGCTCTTTTTGCCCTGCGGGATGCCCTTGCCGCGATAAATATCGACGAAATCGAGTTGCTGCATATCGGCGACATTTAATATGCTGATAGCCGCCTGAATGTCAGACCAGCGCACCGCTTCATCCAGCACCAGCGACAGGTCGCGTGTGATGCCCGGGAAACGCACCAGCGGCGTAATCGCCACCGGCCCGCCCTGCAAATCCATCAGGGCCGCGAACTCCAGTTCCGCCAGCACGATATCGTGATTCATATCGAACGTTTTGACGACTTCCGGCCCGGCCAGACCCGCAACGCCGATAATCTTGCCGTTGAGGTATAATTCCGCGCCCGTTCCGGCCGCCGCCCAGTTGACCTCCGCCGGCCGCACCTCCAGCCGGGCACGGCGGTCCAGCTTTTGCACCAGCATTTCCAACACGCCCCGCAGCGTCCGGAAATCGCACGCCCCCGCCAGCCCCAGCCGATACGTCTCCTGCGGCAAAGGCTCGCCGGCCATCTGGTGCGTAGCCGCCAGTTCATACAGGTTTACCGCAAGATTGCCCGCATCCTGATTGCGCTTCTGGGCTTCCATCAGTGACGCCAATAGCGTATGCCGCAGGGCGTTGGCCCCTTTGCGTGATGTGTGCGTCACCCGCACCGGCTCGAAACCTTCCGGGGCAAAGCACCGCAGATACTTATCTTCCACAAACGAAACATTAACCGTCTCGAAGAAACCACCGCCCGTGAGCACCGCCCCAACCGTCGCCCGTGTCCGCTGTATGGCGTCGGGCACTTTCACGGTGATTTCCAGTTTGGGATCCACCGGCACGTGGCCGTAGCCGTGAATGCGAATGACTTCCTCAATCAAGTCGGCTTCGCGGCATACATCCCGGCTCCGCCAGCTCGGTACGGCACAAACCAGGGTATCTTCATCCAGTTCGCGGGGCTGAAAACCCAGCCGCTGCAATATCTGCATCACCCGGTCCACGGGGATGATAATGCCGACGAGTTTGGCCAGCCGTGACAATCGCATCTGTGCCTGCAGCGACGGACGTTTGCCCGGCCAAACATCGACCACTCCCGGCGCGGCCTTGCCGCCGGCCAGTTGCACCAGCAGTTGCGTCGCCCGCCGCGAGGCCCATTCCGTAGTAACATCATCGACATTGCGTTCAAACCGAAACGAGGAATCGCTCATCAGCGTCAGCGCCCGCGAGGTGCTGCGAATACTGAGAGGGTCGAAATGAGCACTTTCCAGCAAAATCGTTTTCGTCGCGTCGCCGACCTCACTGGCCAGTCCGCCCATAATGCCCGCCACTGCCGCTGCCTCCCTCGCGTCGGCAATAACCAGCATCTCCGGCCGCAGTTCCATTTTGCTATGGTCGATGGTGATCATCTGTTCGCCCGGCCGGGCGCGACGAACGACAATTTTACCTTCCGCCAGCCGGGCGTAATCGAAGCTATGCAGCGGCTGGCCGACCTCCATCATCACATAATTGGTAATATCGACGACATTGCTGATGGCCCGCAGGCCGATAGTCTCCAGCCGCCTACGCATCCAGTCGGGACTTGGCCCGACGGTTACGCCGTCAACAATACGCGCCGTATAGCGGCCGCACAGGTCCGGGGCCTGGTCCTCAACGCGGGTCCACTCGCTAACGGGTTTGCCGCTTTCGGGAAAACTCACATCCGGCAGCCGCAGCGCCGCCCCCGTCACGGCCGCTACCTCCCGCGCCAGGCCGATATGCCCCAGGCAGTCCGGCCGGTTGCTCGTTATCTCCACATCCAGCATCCAGTCCGCCCCCGCCGCCTCGACCGCCTCCACCGGCAACCCGACGTTAGTGAAAAGCTCCGCCAATTCCTGCGCCGAACCGGTATAATCGACATATTCCCGCAGCCATTCCAAGGATATTTTCATAATTGTCTGCCTTAATTACCATTATAGCCAAAACGTAATCGTATTGGCTTGCCCCAGCGCTGTCAATCCGTTCACAAGCCCCGAAGGCGATAAACAGGGTCGGCCATTCGATCTGAAGACCACATGGGACCAGCCCGTAATTAACCACTTAATCTTAAACAGGTTATGAAACCCTATTCGTTGGCCGCAGAATGGTTATTCTCCCCCTGTCCAAACTTATCCTTCTTTTTCGGATTGAAAGCCAATAGGTTTCTTTTTGGCCGGTTCGGGCGGCGCCATTAACTGCCGAATGGCGTCAAAAACCACCTTGAATTGATGGTCGTACTTGTTTTCTAGGGCGTTTAATTTGCGGGCCAGATCCTTATGGGTGGCCAATATCTGCCGTAAACGGACAAAGGCCCTCATGATCTCGATGTTAACCTGGATAGCGCGCGTGCTGCGCAATACGCTGGAGAGCATAGCTACCCCCTGCTCGGTGAAGGCATAAGGTGGCTTGCGACGCCCACCCCGGCGGGAACTTGATATCGCATTTTGCGATATCAAAAGGTCAAATTCCTCCGGGGTCAGCCGGAACATAAAATCATCGGGAAACCGGGCGAGATTTCGTTTGACCTGTTCGTTCAATCGCCCCGTGGTCACATCATAGAGCTGGGCCAGGTCCATATCCAGCATGACCTTATGGCCGCGCAAAACACGAATGGCCTGGGTGATGCGCTCCTGGGGAATGATGGTCGTCGTTGAATGACTCATATCCACCTTTGGAAAAAGCATACGTTTATTCCATTGAGTACCGGAATGTTATCGCCCTTAATACCTTCTGGCAACCGCCAAACCGTTTTTCGTGTCATAACAAGATAGTAATGTCCGGTCTTAACCAGTTAAAAATGTCCGCTTTCAGGGTGGGAGGAAAGCGGATGAACGGAGACCGCTACCTGAACTACCGGGTGGTGACGCCTCCGGCAGGAGCGCTGCCCCTGCACCCCCGGAGTTTATCGCTGTTGAAGACCCCGGCAGAAGCCCCAAAGCCGGAAGGCGGCACCATAGGATAACCGCCTTCTGCCGTACGTCTTGCCGAAGGACGCTCGGGTCGCACTCCTGCGGAGCCCTGTCCTCCCTTCGGTACGGCGGATGATACCTCTCCGGCCCTCTGGCGTCCACCGGCAGACCACCCCTGGAGAAAATTTAAACTGGGAAAACGTCGTCCCCAACCGGACATTTCTATCTTGCACAAATAGCGGACATTTCTATTTTGGTTTGACATCAGACTTATCCAAGCATTGACGCCCTTCCCGGCGATCCCTACAATATGCCCTTTATGTAGTTGCCCAGCGTAAATACTGCGGCGTAAACAACCGGAAGTTCTTTTTAGGAGCAGATATTGGTTAAGGATTTATGCAACAAATGTACCGGGCTGTGCTGCCGCTATCTGGCCCTGCCCATTGATACGCCGACCAGTAAGGCGGATTACGATGATATCCGCTGGTATCTGGCCCATAAGGGCATCAGTATTTTCGTCGAAAAAGGCGACTGGTACATCAATATCGATAATCCCTGCAAGTACCTGACCTCCAATCATCGCTGTTCCATCTATGAAAAACGCCCGCGCATCTGCCGCACCTACAAGCACAAGGATTGCGAGTTCCATAACGGCGATTACGATTATAAATTGTATTTCAAAAGCATGGAACAACTGGAAGACTACCTGGCGCAAAAGCCCTGGCTGAAAAAACGCAAAAAAAACGCGAAAAAGAAGTAACCCCATGGCCAAAGTCCCCCCCGTAAAAGGCACGCGTGATTTTTACCCGCCGCAGATGGCGGCGCGAAACTTTATCCTCGACGGCTGGAAACGCATCAGCCTGCGCAACGGCTTTGCCGAATACGATGGGCCGATTTTCGAGCACCTCCAGCTTTTCACCCAGAAATCCGGCGAAGGCATCGTTAGCGAACTGTTTTCGCTGACCGACCGCGGCGGCCGGGACCTGGCCATCCGCCCGGAAATGACCCCGACGCTGGCCCGCATGGTCAATCAGCAGATAAGCAGCCTGCCCCGCCCCATCAAGTGGTTCAGCCTGCCCCGCTGCTGCCGGGCGGAAAAACCCCAGCGCGGCCGGCTGCGGGAATTCTTTCAGTGGAACATCGACATCATCGGCGAGGATTCCGTACTTGCTGACGCCGAGTGTATTTTTACCGCCGTCGATTACCTTCGCAGCGTGGGCCTGACGCCCGCCGATGTGGCCGTCAAAATCTCCAGCCGGGCGATGCTGGCGGCGATATTGGCCGACATCGGCTTCGCCGCCGAACAGCTTGACGGCGTCTATGCCCTGCTCGACAAACGCCCCAAACTGCCCGAAGAAACTTTCATCGCCCTTTGTCGCGAGCAAATCCCCGACGAAACCCTGCGGGAAAAGTTACTCAAGCTTCAGGCCGTCGCCTCCCTGGAAGAAGCCGCCGCGTTCGCCGCCGGCCCCGCCGCGCAAAAGGCCCTGGCCGACCTGCGGGAACTGCTGGCCCTGCTGCAAACGATGGGCGTGGGCGACTACTGCACCTTCGATATCCGCATCGTCCGCGGCCTGGCCTACTACACCGGCCCGGTCTTTGAAATTTTCGATAAGGGCGACCAGCTTCGCGCCATCGGCGCCGGCGGCCGCTACGATAATCTCCTCGCCGGCCTCGGCGGGCCGCAGGTTTCCGGCACGGGCTTCGGTATG
Organism: uncultured Pirellulales bacterium; assembly: GCA_964578395.1. Lineage (GTDB taxonomy): Bacteria > Planctomycetota > Phycisphaerae > Sedimentisphaerales > SM23-30 > JAFGBA01. Next base: position 104 of record CAZOCV010000193.1, on the reverse strand, counting down.
GGCGATGTGGTGCTGGGCATCCTGCTGGAAGAAAAGGGCCTGCTCAAAACCTCTCAGCCCGCCCCCGACTATTACATCATCATCACGGATGATTCCCTGCGCAA
>CAZOCV010000192.1:0-6452 GCA_964578395.1 uncultured Pirellulales bacterium | reverse complement strand
ACAGTAAAGCCGCGCATGGCGAAACCATAAACCTACGCCGGGTGCCATGCTCACGCTGGCGTGAGCATGCCTTACGCCGGGGAAATCGATTATATAATCAACCTCCTCTGGATTACATAGCCCACGCCCCGCGCAGGATATAATCCCAGACCCGCGCATGATGTAATCCCCGGGAAATAAAAGGGGACATTCTGAATTATCTGGTCATTACTCTTTCGTGCGGGCAGTTCGCTCAAGGCGGGCGCGTCACGAATCCATGAAATCCGTGCCAATCCGTGGTCAAAATTCTTTTGACGCTGATTGCGCAGATTACACTGCTGAGAGGCAGAGCCATTATTTTAATCTTGTTCATCATGTCAATCATGTCTAAAATATACTTTTCACCACAGAGGCACGAAGAAGCACGAAGCATGAATAAATCCGTGCCAATCCGTGAAATCCGTGGTTAATATCTTTTTGACGCTGATTGCGCTGATGACGCTGAAAATACTGGATTCGCTACGCGGCTCTACGCTTCGCTTCGTGTCCCGCCTGTGCGGGAATGACATCTTTTATTCTGGCTTCTGGGTGCTGAGTTCTGAGTTCTATTCTGATCATGTCTCGCCCACGAAGAAGCGACCAACGGGAGCGGATCAGCGGCCGGTGGGCGAAGGATATGGCACATCGTACCCTTTGGCGTAGTGCCAGAGGATGCGGTTGAAGGTACCTTCATCGGCCTGGTCCACATCATCCAGCGGCAGTTTCATGGACTCTTCGGCCCAGTAGCGTTCCTGGCCTTTAAGCGACCGGACGGGCGGGTTCATCTCATCGAGCGGGATGATGTTGGGTTTGGCGGTATAGCCCGTCAGGTCGGGCGTGTCGGTGAAGCAGTTGACCATGGGGTTGGCGGCCATATTGAACTGGTTCATGGGCGGCAAGTTGAAGATCAGCTCGATGGTGCGGAGGATGCTGGTCTGGTTGTAGTGGCTGCTATCGACGACGCCGCGGCGGGTGTAGGGGCTGAGGCAGAAGGCGACGGTGCGGTGGCCATCGACGTGGTCGAGGCCGGCTTGCGGGTCATCTTCCACGACGAAAATGACGGTCTCGGGCCAGAAGCGGCTGTGGCTGACGGCCTCGACGATGCGGCCGAGGGCCAGGTCGTTATCGGCGACGGCGGCGTTGGGCGTGGGGAAGCCTTCGCGGGTGCCGGAGGTGTGGTCGTTGGGCAGGAGCATAATGATAAAGTTGTACCATTCGCCCTTCGCCTCGCAGGCGCGGAACTCCTTGATAAACTCATCCGCCCGGTAGGCGTCGGTAACGGTGTTGGGAAAGCCGATGTAGGTGGGGCAGATGTAGTTTTCCAGGCCGCGGACCAGCGTGGAGGCCTTGATGGTGATTTTGCCGGCCTTGCTCTGGTAGTCCTGGTAGATATCGGTCCAGGAGGAGCGGGCCGGTGAGATGTGGGCCTGCACCATCTCGCCGTAGTCGCGGAAGCTGTAGCCCGCCCGCAGCACATGGTCCCAGATGAAGCCGCTGGAGGCGTAGGCCAGGACATCATCGCCGTCGTAGGGGTAGCTGCGTTTGAAGCCGCCGAAGCTTTTTTCGATGTAGTCGGTGACAAAACCTTCATCGGTCCACTGATGCCCATCGGCGCTGAGCACGCCGTTGCAGTAGAAATTGTCCAGCAGGACGAACTCCTCGGCAAGGGCATGATGGTTAGGCGTGACCTCGCGGCCGAAGTGGCACAGGCTCGGGTCGCTGTCGCCCCGGGGCAGGTCGCCGAAGATCTGGTCGTAGGTGCGGTTTTCCTTGATGATGTACATGACGTGCTTGAAGGGCGATACTTCGCCCGGCCGCGTCGGGACCGGCGTTGTGCGGGCGGCGACGTTGGCCAGATTCATCTGCTCTTTCATTCGCGGCAGCCGCATGTTCACAGCGCTGCGGTAGGTGTAATCGGCCAGTTGCCGCTCGTCCGGCCGGGCGATGAGGCTCACCGAGCCGACATGTTGTTTGCTGTGGTAGGCAAGCCCCTCGCGGTCCGGTACGGTTTGGCCGTGCTGTTTACCTACGCCCTTGGTATTGGCGACGGCAAGGGTGCGGTTGTCCCGCGTCAGCACGACGTCGGCGGGATACCAGCCGGTGGGTATCAGGCCCTGGACTTTGCCGGTGCGGGTATCCAGGACAAGCAGGCAGTTATTGCCCGCCAGGGCGACATACAGCGTGCCGCCATCCGGCGAAACCGCCAGGGCATCCGGAGCGCTGCCGAAGGGCAGTTCCGTCATGGGCCGGGCCAGCCAGCGGCTGGTGACAGCGTTGGTGGCAGTATCAATCACGCTGATGGTGTCGCTGTTGGCGTTGGCGACGTAGATGCAGGACTGGTCGGGAGCAAGCGCCATGCCGCTGGGATGCAGGTCCACGTCAATCTCTTTGACGACCTTGCGCTGGTTCAGATGGATGACCGACACCGTGCCGGTCGAAGCGATGCCGGCCTCGTTGATAACCGCTTCACTGCCGGAAGTCAGGCCGGTAAGGTCGCCGGCACGCGGACGGCGGCCGCCCCAGTTGGTCACGTAAGCATTATCACCGCAAATAAGAACATCGTAAGGCGCGATGCCGACGGGAATCTCTACGATGAGTTTGGCGGCCTTGATATCGACGACGCCGACGGTGTTATTACGGCTCAGGGCGACATAAATGACCGAACGCCCCGTATCGATGGCCAAACCGCCGGGAGCGGAGTTGCCTTTGCCGCCGGGACCGGGCAGGTTGATTTTTTCCGCCCAGGTAAATCGCCCATCATCCCCGCGGGTGATACGATGCAAAAAACGATCGGCGGATGTCGCCCAGACCGTTTTGCCATCATCACTCCAGGCGATACCGCAGAAGCTGCTGCCGAAATCAGGGATTTCCAGTTCTTGGATAATCTTCTGGCCGGCCATATCGATAAAGACCAGATTCTTGAAATTCTTGACCGCCAGCACCGTCTCATCCGGGCTTAACCCCAAACTAACGGGCCGCCCGCCAAACTCGATGGTTTCCCCCGCCGGCTCGACGATCTGCGTCGTGGCAACAACGTAAGTACCATCGCCCTGAGGCCCGACCACCGCCTGCGCCAGAAAATCCTGTGGATTCTGCCCCAGGGCCTTCTCCATGCCGGCCGGCCGCGGCGATGAGCACCCCAAAACAAGTATCACCAATGCGACAAAACCGCTTATATAACCTGCTTTATTCTTCATACTCACGGCCATTACTCCTTATCAATCAGATACCATAAACATGCCTGTTGTGTATGGAACGGTTTATCCCCATAAAAGTCAATCTTCAAGTTTTACACAATCTGCTGAATTTATATACGGCCGCGATTCCGTGGCGACCGGCAGCCGCGGCGGCTTATCGACGCTTATAAGGACTTTACAAATAATAAGTTAGACGCATTGACCATCTGTGGCAACCATGCCGCAGATAAAAACATTTATTCTTGGTTAAAAACAGGTATAATAAATCCTACACAGCATAATGTCAGGCTCGATGATGATTTGGGGATATCCTCAATCCATGATGTCAGGAGCTAAATGATGAAACGACAACGTGCTTATCTTCCCCTATTGCTTTTATGGAGTGCGACTTACGCTCTGGCTTCCGGGCCGGTAAGATATACCCAGGATAGTGATTTCAAGCGGGGATTACTACTGAGTATAAACTGCGACATTGTCCATAATCAATTACAATTGTCGCCTTATGGCAGCACGATCTTTAACCACATCTGGATCGCCAATGCGGAAGATGGCGCCGTTATTAAGCTGAACACCCAGACCGGCACCGTACTGGGTTGCTACTTTACCGGTCCGCCGACAATTACTGTATCGCATAATACAACCAGGCGCGAATATTATGATGAGCGGGTAGTTCCGCAGCAAAAAAACATCAAACGCAAATCCAATCTCATATATAGGCCAATAAAACTTCGATGGTTCCAACCTCCTTCACGCATCAAGACAAACTATAAACGAAGAAAATTACCTAAAAAACCAGAACTATCGAGAATGATACCGGTATCGGAAACGTATTATGAAACCATTACACCCCATCCCGTTGCCACGGCTATGGATTTGGAGGGCAACTGTTGGGTGGTGAACCGGGAATATGGCACAGTGGTGAAGATTCTCCACGAAGGTGGTGTCGATGACAACCATAACGGCCGTATCGACACCTCGCAAAAAACCACTCCTAATCGGAACAAGGATACGAAGTCAGATAAAAAAGAATTCTCCTCGGCCGCAGATAGTCCGTCGGGCTTTTTGCCCTGGTGGGAAGATGAACGGGTGGTGCTGAATATTCATGTCGGTGAAGAAGGCAGCGAGCCTTCGGTAATCGCCATCGACGCCGCCAATCATGTCTGGGTAGGATTAGCCAACGAAAATCGCTACGTCCGCATTGATGGCTATACCGGCGATATCCTGCAATACATCAATGTATTTGGCCCGCCGTATTGTGCCGTCATTGATGGCGAGGGCATCCTCTGGTCGGCGGAGGGGACAGAAGGTATTACCCGCATTAATACGCAGACCGGACAGGTCACAGGACGTCTGCCTGTCGAGGCTTACTGTATCGCCAATGACCCCGACAACCACCTCTGGGTTACGTCCATAAAAGGCGACGGCGTCTTCCAGGCAAACGCTCAAGGCACGCCCATAGCCGTCTATTGCAATGAAGAAATACAGCAGCTTCATCGTGAAGCGATTATGGCCAGGGAACCCGGCCGGGAAGAGCAAATCGACAAATATGCCCGGGAAAAGTTTGTCCGCAGCATGAAGATAAAAGATTACCGGCAATTCAATTATGAAGGCGGCCTTACCGAAGAAGAACAAAAAGACCTTATCGAGACCATGAAACCACAAGGCCTGCGGGACTATGAAGAAGATCAAGCCCAGGCCAACGCGGCTATCTTCACCCAGGGCCTCACCACGGATGTTGACAGAAATCTCTGGGTGGCGCATTCCCATGTCAACCGCGTCACTCAATTTGATCGTATCAGCGGTAAAGTTCTGGCTGTACTCAATGTCGGCGCTCATCCCATGGGCATCGCTCTCGATCCCAACGGCAATCCCATCGTCATCAATGAGGATTCCGAAACCTTAAGCAAAATCGATTTAAAAGAAAAGTCCGTCACCAAAACCTACAGAACCGGCAAGCTCCCTGCCGGCCTGAGCGACCCGACGGGTTACACTTTATGCAATATTACTACCCGCGCCGGTCTGTGGAAAGTCACCTGCGATGGCGGTAAACCTTTCACGGCATGGCACGATGTTTCCTGGACCGGCGAGGAAACCGAAAATGCCCAACTCTATATCCGGGTTCGGCCGGCCGAGGCGGATGACGAATTGGAAGATATCCCCTGGACCCCCGTCGAAAGCGGTGTGGAGGCGGAAGCCCTGGCGGATGGCCAGTTTCTCTCTATCGAAGCAAAGTTCCTCAGCGCCGACCGCTTTAAGTCTCCTGTTCTGAAGGACTTGGCCGTTACGCCGTGGAATGACTATCTCCGCCAAACTTTTCCAGATAGCCATTGGTCGCCGGACGCAGAAGAAGGCAAACCACTCAAAGAAGGCTTCCTCAGCCAATGGTTATGCCCTGACCAGGCCGGAATCACGCAGTACATGATGTGCCATGTTCGCGGCGGTCAGGTAGCGGATAATACCATGCCGACTAAAATCATGGCTTTTGGCAGTTGGCTGCCCGACAAGGCGCTGGCAACGCTTTTTGAGGGATCATCTGCGGATATATCCACCTGCGAAACGGATTTCAGCTTTGCTGTTCCCGACGCCCCCGGCCACTATCGCGTTCGCATCATCGCCTCAACCGGCCCGGTTTATGCCGAACACTTTTACGGCCGTGATCAAAAAGAAGACAAAACACCCCGGATTATCGGCTGGAGCGAACATCACATCACCATCGTAAGCATGACAAACGACCTCTATCGCGGCCAATTACCCCACGGCATCGAAACGATGGAACGAGCGAACATGACATGGACAGCGGATTATTCGCGCGTTGCACCCTTCGCCCGACAGCAGCAACTGCCGATGCTGGTCTGGTTAACCCACGCGGATCATCCGGTATCCGTTCGCCTGGAACAGAGTCTGGCCGAGAACGCCTTTCTGCAGGATTACTATGTTCTGGTTTGCCTCGAGGGAAACGCCGCCCAAAACATCATGAAAACCTATGACATCAAGGACTACCCTGCTCTGCTATTCATAGCACCAACGAGTCAACTCATGCATAAAACCAAAGGTTTTATATCACCATCTAACCTTAGCAGCATATCCCAAAAACTATATGATAAAATGAACATCGACTGATAACAATAACCAGGCAAGAAAAACCTCTGGTACATTTTTTGTGACCCGGTACTGTTACAAATAGCACAACACAAGTGCTTGCCTGATTATCGGACATGATTCTGCTTGGCAAACGGG
>CAZOCV010000191.1:0-6466 GCA_964578395.1 uncultured Pirellulales bacterium | reverse complement strand
ACATGCCAGCGGAGGTTGTCGTAGGGGCATTTATTTTCGCAGGTTTTGCAGTGGAGGCAGTTGGAGGGGTTGGCCGGTTTCATCGCGGCGTGGATGAGTTCATAGACGCCCGCGGGGCAGAACTTGATGCAGGGGCGGTCGAAGGCCGCGGGGCACTGCGTTTCGCAGAGGGCGGGGTCGCGGACTTCGCAGTGGCAGGGCTGGTCCTCGCGGTGTTCCACGCGGCCGGCGGCGGTGAAGGCATCCTTGTCGAAGGGTTTTTCCAGACGCCACTTGTAGCGTTTGCCGGTCATGGCTTCGTAGTCCGGCTCGACGTTAAAGCGGGGCAAGAGGCCCCCCAGCGTCGAGAGCGGCATGCCGACGGCGTTGCCGAATTTGGCGACACTCTGGCGGAAGTTGCGGGCCGAGCGCATCTCTTTCATCACGCCTTCGGCGTCGAGGTAACGGGTGTATAAGGGAGCCGTCTCGCCCGGGGCGTCGAGCGATTCGGCCGCTGCCCGCCCGGCGGCCAGACCGGCGGCCATGGCGTTGTGCAGGCCCTTGATTTTAAGCATGTTGACGAACCCGGCCGAATCGCCCAGCAGCAGGACATTGTGTTTGCCGATGGCCGCGGTATCCGGATCGCGCGGCAGCGACCAGTAGCCGCCTTCGGGAATCATCTTGGCCCCGGCTTCAACCACCGTACCGCCGTCAATGAATGGCCGGACAAAACGGTGCTGCTTGAAACGCACCAGGGCATCCTGCGGGATAAAATCGCAATATTTCCAGTCGGCCCCGACAATCATGCCCACGGCGATGCGGTTATCGCCCATCGGGTACATGATGCCGCCGCCGAACATGCCCGGACCGAGGAGGGGCGTCCATAAGGGATAGCCCATGGCGTGGACGACGCGGCCATCGCCAAACGCGGCGTACTGCTGGGGCGAGACCTGGATGATTTCCTTGACGCCGACGCTGTAAAGCGGCGGGCAGGCGCGGCGGAGGTTGGCCTTGCGGATGTAGCTTTCGGCCAGCAGGCCGCAGCAGCCTTCGGCGAGCATAATAATATCGGCGGTAAGAGTTTCCCCGGTAAGATAGTTGCGCTGGGGGTTTCCCTGATGGTCGAGGCCCTGGTCCTTGAGCTTGATGCCGGTCGCCCTGCCGGCGGCATCGCAGAGGATATCTTCCGCGGCGAACCCGTAGAGGACTTCGACGCCGACCTTGGCGGCGATTTCGGACAGCCAGGCGGTCAGGCGGCTGATCGAACAAATGACGTCACTTTTATGCACCATCTGGCCGAAGCCCAGGCGGAGGAGTTTGGCCGCCTTGATGGCGGGCATCATAGTTACGTTGAGGCTTTTACCCAGGAACAAGAATACCTGGTCTTGGGTCACGCGGCGGCTCAGCAGCGCTTGGGCCGCATCGTTGTCCCGCCAGTTGGGCATGGCCAGTTCCAGCAGCCTTTGCAGCGGCGCCGGGTCCATCACCGCCCCGGAGAGGTTGTGCTGACCCGGACCAGCGGCCTTGTCGAGCACGACGACATCGGCGTCGGGCTGTTTGCATTTGAAGGTAATCGCCGCGGCCAAACCCGCCGGACCGGCCCCAACGACTAACACGGAAGAATGCGTAAAGTTTGTATTGCTGACCATAGTTATTAACCGATTAAATGTAACCGCGAATAAAATCCTTTTTTAACCACGAAGAGCACGAAGACCACGAAGAAAATATTTAATTTTTACTTTGTCATTTTACTTTTCAATCTTTGCTTTATGCTTTATCAGTGATTATCTGTGAAATCTGTGGCTAAAATAAAATATCCAAATCCTAATTACTCGCCTGCAATTGTTGAGTTAATTCCGGTACGACATCTTCGACGTTGCCGACGAGGTAATAATCGCACTGTTTGAAAATCGGGGCGTGCGGGTCGGCGTTAATGGCGAAAATGGTCCCGGCGTTGGCGACGCCAATCATATGCTGAATCGCGCCGCTGATGCCGAGAGCGAAATAAAGTTTAGGCCCGACGGCCGTGCCGGTCTGGCCGACCTGATGCACGCGGTCGGAGAAGCCTTCCTCCACCGCCGCCCTGCTGGCCCCGCGCTCGACACTGGCGCCGAGGCGACCTTGAAGGGCCTGGCATAGTTGGCTAATCAGGCCGGTGTAATTTTCCTTGCTGAGCATACCCCGCCCGCCGGAGACAATCACATCGGCGTCGAAGTTCACTTTGCCCGCGCCCAGTTCGGTTTCGATAATATCGAGACTGAAGTCGTCGGCAGTTAAGTCGGCCGGTTCAGCGATAACCGCGCCCTTGCGTCCGGCGTCGGCGGGCAGGCGCTTCATGACACCCGGCCGGGCGGTAGCCATCTGGCAGCGCGAGTCCTTGGTGCATATCGTCGCCATGACGTTACCGCCCAGGGCCGGACGGGTTTGCATTAAAATGGCAATTTCGCCTTTGCGGGAATTGTCGCGGATATCCAGGCCGGTGCAGTCGGCGGTCAGGCCGCATTGCAGCCGGTACGACGCCATCGGGGCCAGCACACGCCCCTGCGGCGTCGCGGCGTAAAGGGCAATCTGCGGGCTGTGCTTATCTATCGCGGCGGCAATGACCTTGCGATACGCGGCCGGGTCGAACTCCTCCAGCCGGTTATCTTCGATGATATACACCTTATCCGCCCCGGCGGCAATAAGCGAATCAGCAAAGGGCCGGACGCTCTTGCCGGCGATAACCACGCCGACGCCGGTTTCCAGCGAATCGGCCAGTTCGCGGGCCTTGCCGATAAGCTCAAACGTCGCAGCGTGCACCGCACCCTGATGATGCTCGGCAACCACCCACACCTCGCCCTGATAACTGGGCGCAGCGGCGGCGAAACCTTCCAGAATACCATTAAGCGAAGCGGCCGTAACCTTGCCGTCGGCCTGCTCCAGAAGTTTGGCCTTGATGGCGTCGGTAATATCACTCAACCGGGTAATGCCCAGCCTGCGAAGCTGCTCGGCGACATGCTCAAACGCCTGACTTTGCTTGTCGGTCCCTTCGTAGTTACGGTCAAAGACATCACGCCGACGGGCGGGCAGCACATACCCTTTGCCGCCGGCCTCTTTAGCGCTGACCCGGCCGTTGCCCTTGAAGCTGTCGGCGATGAGCCGGGCGAAGTCGGCCGTAGAGGCAATCGACTGGCATTTGCGGCTGGTCTTGGGTGGCGGAAAAACGCGAATCACGCTGGTCTTGGAACCCTTAACGCCCACCCACGAAGCATTAATATCATTCGCGCCCCAGGTAATAATCTCACAACGATTGGCCCAGCGGGTACGAGCAACGGTGGGAAACAACGTGTGCTCGTATTTGGCCACGGTAATCACCGCCGGCGTGCGTTTGGGTGCGACACGCTGGCTGCCGCCGGCAATGATGCGGGTAAATTCGAAGCGGCCTTTGGTCCGCTCGACATCGGTGGCATAGGTGACACAGGAAATGCCCAGTTCTTCGGCCATTTGCGCCGGCACCTGGGCCGTATCGCCATCGACCGACTGCATACCGCTGATAATGAAATAATCGTTGCTGCCGCCGAGGAGGTCGCGGCAGATTTTCCGCGCGGCGTAGGCCAGCGGGTTGGCCGTAGCGACTGTATCCGCCCCGCCCAGCGCCCGGTCGGTCAGCAGCACCGCCATGTCGGCCGTACGGGCCAGACTATACCGCAGCACCTCCGCGGCCATGGGCGGCCCCATCGTCAGGGCAATTATTTTGCTGTCGGCAGAACCATCCAGTTGCTTCATCCGCCCCGCAAACGCCAGCGCCTCGGCGTCCAGCTCGTTAATGACGCTGGCAAGCTTGCCGCGCATAAGCGTACCCGTTTCCGGATCGAAGGCATTATCCGTAATCTGCGAAACGTCCGGAACTTGTTTTACCAGCACGATATAGTGACTCATGACCTACCTTCTATTATTAAAACAACCAGTATAATAAGGTAGGCAGAATCGGTAAAGTGTGATATTTATCACACAAACCGCACCCTCTCGCCGCCCCGATATGACAGTTTCCGCAGGATTGCAGCTTTTCACCCTGTCTCGATAAAACCCGCCGGCGCATAAAAAGGGCGCTGCCGATGGCTGCATCGACAGACGCCCGTATATATTAACTGATATTATGGATTAAGCGACTTTGGGAACCATCAGCAACAGGAAGATGAAACCAAACAAACCGACGGTTTCGACGATACCCATCGCAATGATGATATTAACCAGGCCTTTGCCTTCGCCTTCGCTCATAGCGCGGCAACCGGCGGCGCCAATCATACCTTGCATCCATGCGCTGAAAAGCTCACATAAGCCTACCCCAAGACCGATGCCGAAAAATGTACCGCCATGAACAGCCAAAACCGAAGTAACGTCGCTGGCGTCGGAGCCGATGATGCCCGCTTTAAGGCCGACGAACATCAAAATAAAGGCATAGATCGTTTGCGACAATGGCATACCGGTAAAGATAATATAGGCGAAGTTGAGCGGCTTGCCCGCCTTGGCTTCCTTGGACCAAGCACCAGCAGCGGCACGGCCTGCCGCACCTATACCCAAAGCACTACCGATAGCCGCCAAACCCAATGCCAAACCAAGGCCCAATTGTCCAAAAAATACCGAGTTCATCTAACTGTCTCCTAACTATAATTTTTCAAAGTTTTTACTAAATCAATTACTATTTGCCAATCACTTTAATAGCATTACTTCTGTGTTTGTGAAAATGGATCATAGGCATACCCAGCCCATTGCACTCCGGCATTATTCGAGAATTCCAACATATTTAACCGCACCCCATGAGCAAAAATCGCTATCAACGCCAATGCGATATTAAGGACATGACCAAAAAGCACGACAATCGCGCCTGCGCCCCAGGTGGCGACATCGGCTAAAGACGCTCCCAGGCTATTAAACGCCACCGCGATATAATAACTCGCCAGCCCCACCGCCATCAGACGAATATAACTCATGGTATCGCTGAAAGTGCCGATTAAAGGCAATAAGCTCGAAGCAAAACCAATGCCGATTCGCTTGATCGGATTGGGTGATGGGGCGCTGAATAATATCACTAGCGCCAATCCGCCGATAATGCCGCCCAGTAATAAGGATGTGGGAACCGGCACTGCTCCAAAAAACAGCACCCAGATCACGCCCAACATGGCAATCAGTATAGCGCACCAGCCGATCTCGGCAATGCCGCGCTGATCGGGTAAGAATGCGAATGCCCTGCGCAAATGAGCCAGAACCAGATGCAAACACCCCACGAGAAAACTGATTTTTATAAGAATTTCCCGCGCCGCATCACCATCGGCCCGCCAGAACGGCGCCAGAGAAATCATGGTTTTTCCAATTGTCGCCCACGTGCCTTCGCCCGCCTTGAGGGCATCGTAATCAGGCGTTTCACCCTGCATAAATCCGCCAACCTGAGCCATGGATTCGGGCGTAAGACCAAAATAATTCGCGGTCATAACACCCCAAGCCAGTGTCACCAGGCCGATAATCAGCAGCAAGTTGGTTTTTTCTTTGCCGGCAGCCGCGATAAATTTTTTGCGAAATACCGTACCCGGCAGCATAAAAATCAAGCCATAACCGGCATCGCCGATAAGCATGGCGGCAAAAACAGGTAAGGCCACCATGAAAAAACTCGACAGATCCAGCTCTCGATAACCGGGAAATGTGGCCAGAATATCAAAGAGACCTTTAATCGGTCTGGCCCAGCCCGCATATTCGATTTTGGTCGGGGGCAACTCATCCGCAGCGGGTTCGACGGCCTCTACGGCGGCGGAGATATTTTTCTCGCTGAGACACTGCGCCAGAGTGTCCGCCTGACGGGTGGGAACCCAGCCTTGCACGGCGTAGAGATGTTCTTGGTCGAGGCCGCTGCGTGTCGCTGCGGTTATGTGGGCCTGTTCCTCCAGGGCGGTCCGTTCGCGCTGCATGGCGGGGGCCAGATGGGCCAGTTGAGCCAGGCGGCGCTGGTCGGCCTTGAGTTCGGCGTCTATCTGAGCGGCTTCGGCCAAGATATCCGGCCGGTCGCGCGAAGGAAATTCCACCGGTTTGGCCTCATCGGGAACCGTCGGTTTGCCATCGCGGGTAACAGCGGCGACCATGACTTGCTTTTTGTCAATTTGGGCCACTTGCTCGACGCAATCGGCTCCAATGGCACTTACCTGTTCGACAGGCAGAATATAGAAATTCACGTTGACGCCGGCGTCGGTGAGCTGCCGGAACTGCTCCAGCCGCGTATCGCCCCAGAGGGAGAGTTTATCAGCCTGCTGATGCAGCGAGGCCAGACGATTGCTTTTTTCGGCGCTGCGACGTACGATCTGATTGACCTCACCGGCCGCATCGAGCGTTCCCAAATCAGGTTTTTCACCCGCGGCCGTCACACTCGCCAACCGCGTTAAGGCCGTTCGCAACTGCTCCAGTGCGGCGGCGGTCGCTTCGTCGGCGACGGCTTTGGCCGGCTCCACCGGCGTGATATGCA
>CAZOCV010000190.1:0-6531 GCA_964578395.1 uncultured Pirellulales bacterium | reverse complement strand
GTTGCCGGAGCGATGCGTTCTTCGAGTTCTTCAACTGAAAGACGAGGGCCGAATCTATTGAATCGGCGAGTTAGGGGTGAAGGGTTAGAAAGTTTGCGAGCGTTTCGAATCAGTTTGCGAAGCCCGTTGGCCATAGCGGTAATCTCCTTTCGCGTCCTGTCGCGGCTTTCCGCGCCGCGACGTTCCGTTTAATTTCGCTTTTCAAATAACAATTGTTTATATCATAACGGCTTCCTGGCGGTTACGCCACCACCAAGTCCGATTTTTTTTACGGCATAGGCATATCCTCCAACAACATTATTGCCGGTAGGCTTATATATATCTCTGCTTTTTGGTCCTGACAATTTGAAATTTTAGGCATTTTTTTAAAAAATTCTATTTTTCTGCTGTGTTCCGGTAAAAAACAACCTATCTAACAGTACTGCTGTGACTTATCTGCACAAAACCCTTACTGGTCGCCCGCCGGGACAACACTGAAAACCGCCTTGCTAAAAAAGTAGATAAAAAAACCGCCCTGCATACAGAAACTTCTGTAAAAAAAGCCGGTTTGCATGCCTTTACGTCACTCATGACTACTTGCACTCCCTGCAAGACAACAAACCAATCCTTCCGTGGGGCCAAAGCCCTGCCCAACACCAAAACCGTTCCAACCCTATAATTAACAAAGGGTTGCGCCGATTCATCATGCTCTCCACATATCGGAGCCTGTTTGAAATGATCACAAGCTCAAATGTCCAAGCATCCGGCCTGCAACATTCTCTGCTGTAATTATTTAGCCCAAACTAACAGGGCTGTCAACACCTAAGTGAAATTTTTTTTAAAAACCGCGACCCGCCCTAACGACGAGTCGCGGTGAAAATTCATTTTTTTACTTTTTATCGCCTTCGCCGCTGGGATTGAGGCGGCGGCGAACATTCAGCTCGATTACGCCAAAATTCTGCTCGTGCCGCAGAATCGTCTGCTGCAAAGCGGCAAACAGGCGTTTGGCGGTATAATGGTTCAGCACAATACGCTGATCAACTTTTACCGTCTGATCCTGCTGGCTGAAGGGGTTGGGATTAAGGGAAAAGTCGATAATGACTTCTTCCGGCGTGCCCGTCACCCGGCAAAAATTGGAATATGAAGCCTTAGTGGCACTGTCATCAAGGGTTATCCGCACCTGGGTCCCTTCACCGGAAGCGGACTTTTCCATTACGGCGGTGTCTGTTTTCTTTGCATCGGCCATGCGAGATCATCCTTTCTTTTACTACAACTACGCGTCCTGAAACAACTTATGCCGGTAATGTACGAAACTACCGGTTCAATTTTAGGGCTAGAAATTCCCTGTGCTCGCCAGATAACGCTAATCCGCCGAGCTGCAATATGGAGGACTATCGCCGCTATCAATACTGATGTCAAGGAAAATATAGGACTTTTTTATCGTCGCGGTATCCTTATTTGAACAGCAAATTGACTATTGACATAGTGCAATTTTTCTTTATCATAGCTTTGTGTCGGAAACATATCTTTTTTAAGGAGATTTATTATGAGAAAACACGCTTCAATCTGGTTTTTATGTTTTGGTGGCCTTCTGTTGCTTGCCCCCATTTCGGGTGCAGCGGCCAGTTTCCCTTCCAATTGGACTCTTACTGGTTCGTCAATGCTGCTGGTACCGGGAAATCTCAAGCCGGAGATGGTCAATGATGCGACATGGACCGCAACCTTTGCCGATGACGGCTTGTTCGCCATGCACCCTGTGGGTGAACCGGAATATACCCTGACGGGCAGTTACACCGGCGGCGCGAGCGCCTCAATTCAGGCGCAACTCGATCAGACCGTTGCCGAAAATGTTCTCAAGTCTTACCTTCAGGAGGTTGTTGATGAACAAGTCGAACCCGGCGAAACGGTAACGGTCACCGGCGTAACGTTAACCACGGCACGAACCATCATGATCAAGCAATCCTTCGCCAATCAAACCCGGCTGATGGTCATGATTATCCTGATGGGGCGGGCGACCGCCGAGGCGGATGGTGAAAATCTGACCGCTTCGGTTATGGCGATGATACGTCTGTCCGGCAGTCAGGATTCTTCCCTGCCCGACGTTGATGCTGTTCCTCAGGTTTATGACCTTCCGATGAATGTCAGCTTTACCGGCATCGGCGTTGCTTCCGTGAGCGCCCAACTGGATTTAACGCTCTACCTCGGCCCCAACGACGAGCAGGGACTTGCCGCCAATCAATTCGCCATCTATGGCGAAGATGACTATCTGGGTGTAATTGATTTCGTGGGCACGTTTAATCAAAAAGGAGCTATCGTAACGCTGGGAGGCCTGGCCGAAGGTTTGGCCAATCCCTTTGAAGACGCTGTATGGTCCGAACTGGAAAACACGCTGCCCTCCGAACAACTGGCCCTGGTTAAAGATGTTCGGCTCTCGAACCTGCGTTCGATGGTCATCGCGCCGCCCGGACAAGACACCATGACCGTGATGATTACCGGCATGGTTATGGTTGACATCGACATGCCGCTTTTTGATATTTCCAAGCCGGTCGGCTTACTGCTGTTTCGCGGCCAGGCGAAGCAATCCTTCATCCCTATCAATCAGTAGTTCACTGAAAACTCATGAGGCCGGTGTGAATTCACATCGGCCTCTTCTATTAATCTAGTATATGTTGCGGAAAAGAATTTTTGTCATTCCCGCGCAGGCGGGAATCCAGTATTTCCGTCTGGATACCCGCTTTCGCGGGTATGACAGAGTCGCGCCAAAGCTTTCCGCAACAGGAACTAATCTAGTTGATGGCGGCAGCGTCATCCTTTTTCAAATAAAGCGTCTGCGTGGGAAAGGCAAATTCGACGCCTTCGGCCTCAAACGCTCGCATGATGGCGAGGTTGACTCTCTGGTTGACCTCCTGGAATAACCAGTAATCGGGCGGCTTAACCCAGTAAACCATCTCAATATTCAGCGCCCAGTCATTAAAGCCGTTAAAAAACACCCTGGGCGGCAGAAGCGGATCGGCATTCATCTCCGGCACGGCGGCGAGAACCTGTTTAATCATTTCGACGGCGCGCTGCACCTTATCCGGCGGGGTGTCATACGTAATCGTTATATTGGCCAAACGCTTGATAAACGGACGTTTGCCGATATTTTCTATCATATCATTGGCAATGGTCTTATTGGGAATAGTCACCAGGTGTCCGTCGAGGGTACGAAGACGGGTACTGCGAAAACCAACCTCCTCAACCGCACCATCGAACCCCCCTACCCGAATACGCTCACCGACCTGAAACGGCCGGTCGGCGAAAATGGTAATCGAGCCGAAAAAGTTGGCGATGGTATCCTGCGCCGCCAGAGCTATCGCCAGACCGCCGACACCGGCCGTCGCCAATATGGTTTTGATGTTCATTTCCAGGATGTTATCCGCGATGAATAACAGCGCCAGAATGGCAATAAATACGCGCAGGGTTTTGCGCACCAGCGGGACCAGCATGTCATCCAGTTGCGAATCTGTACGAAACGTTAATTTTCGCAGGTAATGTTCAACAATATCAACCAGACGATAGATGAAATAAGCCCCGGCCAGCGCCATTACGGAATTAGCGACTTTACCCCATAAATCGAACGTTTTAAGAGAAAAGGCGATTTTATCCTCGAAATACATCGTAAAGCGGGATATCCACAACCCCGCGGCAAAAATCGCCACCGCCGCCGGCCCCGCCAGGCTGCGCAAAAACAGACTCATCAGTTCGGATTGAGGACGTTTGGCCATACGGGCGGCCGTGCGGTCAATGATATACCGCGTTATTTTGCTGGCGAAAAGCGTGATAAAAATGACACCCAGCAGGGCGGCATATCGCCAAAGTTCGTTGCCGTGAATCTCGTATTGAAAAAAAGCCCGCCACCCGGACGCCGCCGGCTCTGCCGCCGGCCCAGAAGGCATCGCCGCCGTTTGAGCGAGAAGGTTCAGCAAATACATACAAAATCCTCTATTTCTTAAAACCGGACTTGAGGTCATCTACCGTCAAACCGGTGTTGTATTGTAAATCTGTGAAAACGTAATACCCCAACATTTCATGATTACTGTTAAACTCAATCACGCCGATGGGAAATAATTGTTCCCCATCCAGAAACACCTGCCAGCCTGCCGCCGTATCGGCGTCAACCGGTTCGCCGCCGGTCCGCACCCGTTCCAGGGCCAACGTCTGCCGGCCGGCAACCAGCGCTCCGCCCAGGAAACGGTCTTCAAACGTCCCACCGACGGAAAGCTGGCCTGTCTCATACGGCTTGAGCAGGCGGGCGAGCGATATATCAAAGCCAAATTGAGTTACCGGCCGCCGGGAACTTTTCAAGGCCTCAGCGCCTTCGGGGTCTTTGGCCAGCGGTCCGGTTAAAAAACCCACCAATACCGGCACCGCCAGTAACTTACCATCGTTTTCCCCTTCAATATATAGAACTTTTTCCGCTGATGATGGATTTTTCAGCCATGTGAGTTGTACGGCATAAGGTCGGACCAGATATTTAATCGCAATTTCCTGCTCATTGGTCAGAGATCCGCCCAGCCGTTCGCGGCGAATCAGACGGCACTGCATATCCCTTATTTTTTTAGCATTATCCAGCCCCCGGCTCAGCAACTCCCTGGGATTTTTCTGGGCCAGATGCACCAGCGCCCCATCAAGCTCACTGGTTTGCTGCTGGAGGGAAATGTGGCTCGAGGGATATGTAAAACTCGGCGGGAAAAATGGTAATGGCCGCCCACAGCCCGCCAGCCCTATCATGGCCATGACCAGCACCGCCGGAATCATTCGTTTTTTCGCCATCCGTGTATCTCCAAATGTCGCAAAGCCGGTAGTTGACGAACCTGGCACCAACCGTTAACGTAGGGTAGTTAAATAAGATAATGAAATCAAGCGAACAATACGGAAGTCTTAAGAGTCATGCCGGAAAAACCTGTCGCCGCCTCCCAAAAAATCGTTCATTCATTCCAGGAAACCATCGAATCGCTGGTTGTGGCGTTTATTCTGGCGTTCGTGTTTCGGGCGTTCGTTGTCGAGGCGTTCGTCATCCCCACCGGCAGTATGGCCGATACCCTCCGCGGCAAACATTTTCGCCTGACGTGTCCGACTTGCGGTTATGAATACAATTACGGTTTCATTCCTTCTTATTATAACACCTCAACGATTAAATATTCGGAGGAATTTTTACCCCCGACTCGTTTCCGTATCGTGCCGCCTTCGGACAGCCTTCGCCAGACCGCTAATCCGCTATGTCCGATGTGCAACACCAAGGCTCCTATTGACCAGCTTCAATGGGTCAGCAACGGCGACCGCATTCTGGTCATGAAGTACATTTATCAGTTTGTCGAGCCGAAAACCTGGGATGTGGTTGTCTTCAAGAATCCCACGGAACCGACCAAAAATTTCATCAAACGCCTCATTGCCACACCCGGTCAAACCGTTGAGATTATCGACGGGGATATTTACCTCAACGGAATGATCCAACACAAACCTCGCCATGTTCAGGATGTACTGTGGCAATTAGCCTGGGACAACAACTATCAACCTGTCAAACCGGTACGAAAAACCTGGAAGCAGCCTTTTTTACAAGGCTCTTCGGGAGCACAATGGGTCATCGACGCCGAACAACATCGTTTCCATTTTGGCGGAGCCGAACGAACCGATGAATTACGTTTTTCCAGCGACCATTTGCTCCAACTATTGAATAATTTCAATGCCTACAACGGTCCCAACAACAGAGGATTTCCTTTTTACGCCAGCGATCTGAAGCTGTCGGCAAACCTGATTCCCGCGGATTCCTCCCTGCCAACCCTGTTTTCCATTCGCTTGAGCAAATATGGCCGAACGTATCGCGGCGACATTCATCTGGATGGCAACCTGGCCCTTGTCGATGAAACCACCGGCCAGACACTGAGCCATCTGTCGCGGTGTCCCATCACGTCGCCGACTGCCGTTTCGTTCGCCATTCTTGATCATCAATTGATTCTCGACGTCGGCGATGACCGCCTGCTCTTCGACGGCCCCAACGATAAAGCGGACTGGGGTTATAATCCGGAGCAGCCTAACGAGCACATTCCCGGCGTGGCCATCTCCGCTCAGGGCGGAACCTTCGACCTGGCGGCGCTGAAATTGTATCGCGACATTCACTATACCAATTACGATCCCTATGGCCAGGTCGGACGCGGCGGGGAAGGCAATCCGTTCACCCTTCAGGATGACGAATTTTTCGTACTAGGGGACAATTCCTCCCACAGCCATGATTCCCGTTTCTGGATCGAAACCGGCAAGGGCAACGGCAAAGAATACCGCGAAGGCGTCGTGCCCCACGATTACCTGATCGGCAAGGCCCTGTTCGTTTATTGGCCTAGCGGTTTTCATTACCTCCGCGACCGCGGCCCCGCCATAATCCCCAACGTCGGTCAAATGCGGTTTATTCACTGACCCCCCATTCCATTTTCCGGCTCAGCTAGTTCCTGTTGCAGAAAACATTGGCGCGACTGTGTCATACCCGCGAAAGCGGGTATCCAGACGGAAATACTGGAT
>CAZOCV010000189.1:2420-6601 GCA_964578395.1 uncultured Pirellulales bacterium | reverse complement strand
AGTTCATATTGAAGTTGCTGCACAGATTCTGCCAGCCGGGCAGAATAGGACCGGTGACTTCATACCACTGGCGGAGCAATGCGCCTGCTTTTTCACTACCAAATCGCTGGGCAAGCCGGCTATTCCAATAAACCTTCTCGCCGGTTTCATCACGGTCCACCTTCCAAAGATAGCGGCCAAATGCTTCCAGCCAGATCCAGTCCCGGTCGAAAGTGGTTATTTTCTTGCCTTCCGGCCAAAAACCGGTTTGCTGCGGTTCAAGCTTATCCAGTGCATAAGGCCAGCGCCAACTCATCAAACCATACACTTCCGCGCCGTCAAAACCTGAAGCCTTCCAGTTCTCGGCCATTTCCCGAATGAACAACGGACTGCCCCAACGAAACGGTTTGAGATCGGCAACTTCATGCACGTTGACGATGTGTTTTTTGGCGATTCCCAACCAATCCGCATGCCCCTTACTGGGCGTGGGGCTGACGACCATCTCAATATTATGTTTATATTCGGTAAACAGATTATCGTAGGACGAACTGACTTCTTTTTTAAAACGATCGCGATTCACGAACCAGCCACGCACCACCACCCGTGGATTATGCCCGCAGTCCCGCGCCGCCCCCAGAATCACGTCACGAATCCATTCCGGTTGATATTGCTCGCTCAACGCTTCACCCGGGCAGACATATAAACCCACACTTTTAAACTCGGTAAGAAAACGGTCCAGAGCGTAACGCGTGTAGTTCGTCAGCAATTCAGTGGGTTTAGTGCTGTAATTGCGCATGTCGTGGGCTTTGGCGAACGATGGAGAAACCATGATGTTATAAAAATGCAGCAACACGCTGATGTTACGTTTGGCGCATTCGTCGGTAAACCAGAGGAATTGATCCTGGTTACGCAGAACGTCCTCCTTGCTCAAATCGGCGGCTTCCGGGTATTCGGGCATCTCCACGATGCTGGGAAACAAATGGCCGGTCCAGATAAAAATAGTGTTAAACCGGTTGGCCTGCAGGTAATCGAAGTAGCGCGTCAGCAACTCGCGATCGTAAAACCAGGGAAATTCCTCCGGCGTGAGTACATATACGTAAGAGCCTTCCTTCATCAAAAACAGCACCGTGCCGCGCAATTCAAAATCCGGCGCATCCTCAAAGCGGAATCCATCAGGAAGCAGCTTGCCGCCGGCCGTCAGTCGGGAAAACTCCTGTTTGCCGTAAAGTAGGCCGCCCGCGTCACCGGCGCTGATCGTCACCTTGCCGTCGGCGTTCTTCTCGATGCGAAAACCTTCAGGCTGGACAATAGCCGGATCAATAATACATTCCGCTTCACTGGCAACGCCCCCCTGCTCAATGGCGTTATCGGCATACGCCGGAAGTGGCGGATAAAAGAACACTATCGCTAAAAGAACACCAGCTAAAATTCGCATCTGAAACTCTCCTTAACAGTCTTGAGTTGCGTTTTCATACCTGCCCCAAGGGCACATACGCCGCGGCCCGGCGCTGGTGACCGGTAATTTTACGGAATACATCATCCAGGGTCATCTGATGTTTTTGCCGAAGTTCGGCGGGTGTGGAATCAACCAGAATTTTGCCGCGTGCGACGATCATCGCCCGATTGCACACAACTTCGGCTTCTTCCAGAATATGCGTGGAAATAATGATGCATTTATCTTTGGCCATTTCCTTGATCAGCGCCCGCACATCGAATTTCTGGTTGGGGTCCAGGCCGTCAGTAGGTTCATCAAGAATCAGCACCTGCGGATCATGGATCAGCGCCTGGGCCAGCCCCACCCGCCGCCGATACCCCTTCGACAGCGTTTCGATGCTCTGGTGAAACACCGAACCTATCGAACATAATGACGCCACCCGCTCCAGGGCGGCCTTGCGCCGCGAACCGGAAATCTCGCGGGCGTCACAAATAAAATTCAAAAACGAACCGACCGTCATTTCCCCATAAGCAGGAGCATTTTCCGCCAGATAGCCCAGAGAACGCCGCACCCCAATGGGGTCTTTGATAATATCATGTCCGCAAATACTGGCCGTACCACTGTCGGGAGGCAAAAAGCAGGTTAGCATTTTCATGGCCGTGCTCTTGCCCGCCCCGTTTGGCCCCAGAAAACCCAGCACATCGCCTTTGGCCGCCGAAAAGCTAATGCCCTCTACGGCCTTGATAGGCCCAAAACTTCGATGCAGGTCCTTCGCCTCAATCATCTCATAACTCCAGATAAAAAACCAGGTTACGGCTATTTTTATCCCCCTCCTCGCCGGGTGAATCATAAACTTAGGATGCTTATGAGCCGTTGTCAATACACATTTTTTCAAAAAAACAAATCCTGGTTTTATTATCAAACCCGATAAAAACCCCTAAAAACCGGATTGTGTTAATAATAACAATACATTCCTGCCTGTTCACACGTGCCTGGTATTACCAAACCAATTCGTTAAAATACAATAATCTGGACTTTTTTCAGAAAACATTCACAAATATCATTTATTGATGCAACGATTTGCGAATAATAAAAAATTTCATTTTTTTTACAACTCCACTGCCAATATATGCTTGCAATCGCCAAATAACCCGATATAATTTTTTTTTAGAATAGATGGACAAATCGGTGGCTGGCGGGGTAACCGCCGAAAACACCGTTTTTGCCTGGTTGATTATCCGTACCCACCATCCCCGACCGACGGATGACTCAGCCAGGCATTTTTTATAAACGGCCTGGATAGCCCCTGTGATAAACTTTGCTCTTCGTTATCGTTTTATGCGTCAAGAGCGGGCAGGTTAAGCTTTTCCCCCACCCGGATCAGTTCGCCATACAGCGACTCCAGCCCCTGGCTGATGACGCGGACATCGCCGCACACGCTCATGAAGTTGGTATCGCCCTCCCAGCGCGGCACGACATGCACATGCAAATGGTCGGGCAGTCCCGCTCCGGCGCAACGATGGATATTTATCCCCACATTAAATCCATGCGGTTTTATTGCCTCGGAAAGCACTTTCTGCGCATCGCGCGTCAGAAGCATTATTTCCAGCAGCACATCAGGAGCCAGATTATCCAGCGTGGGCGCATGCTCGGCGGGCGCGATCAGCAGATGCCCGCCGGTATAGGGAAACCGGTTCAGCAGCACCATGGCCCGCGGCGTTCGCCAGAGAACCAGATTATCCTTATCACGCTGGGGAGCATTCCAGTAACGGCAGAGAAAGCACCCCGGCTTCTCGGCGTCGGCCGGCGCGGAGTCGTCCAGTGATTTAAGATATTCGATGCGCCAGGGCGCCCAGAGATTGCGGTGATTCATTAATCAAAAACCTTTACTTCCCGGCGACGGTATCGCCAACCGCGGGAAATTGTTTTACATGATGATACAAAGCAATGGCGGATTCCTCAACGAAACGATCCATATTGCCAATGGCCGCATCCTCCAGCATTTGTTCCGTAATGGCGGCATTGTGTTTCTGCTGGAGCAGTCGATATAGAATATCGCGAATCTCGAACTGCACTTCGCTGAACGGCGTCACCCCGCCGCCCTGCCGGTCCAGCAGTTTGGCAATGAAGTAACGGCCTTCACCGGATATGACGTCGGTATATTCACCCGCCTTCAGGGACGCCAGAGCTTTCACCACGGGCTGGTACTTTGCCTGAAGGCTTTGCGGATCAACCGCCGGCCAAATGCCATCGCTGGTCTTGCGAAAATCGTGAGAATATTCCCGCACCACGGCGGCGAAATCCTCACCGGCGCGAAGTTTCTCCCATGCCGCCCGTGCGGCCCCGGCGGCCTGCTCCGGCGCCGCGAAGCGGTCCTCCTGAATATCAATCAACTGAAAACGAATGCTTTCCTTATGGGTATAGTCCGTAGTCATGTGTTCGCGGTAATACTGGAGCATGTCCAATCGTGTTATGCGCACCTCACGCGGAAAACGCTTCTCCCAATAAGAACTAACAATAAATCCCCGCTCCATTTCATTCAAAACATCATCCAGCGAAAATCCCCGGCGAAGGTAGTCCTCGCGGGCGCGGGCTTCGTTACCGTCATAGCGGAACAAAAGACTCTGTTTTTGCTCAGCGCGTACTTTGGTGAGCACCTCTTCGAAATTTTCATTCTGTTCGAGATCCCGCCGGGCAAACTGATAGATCAGGGTATTCCGCACGGCATCCATCGCCGCCCTTCCCAGCAGCGATTTGACCTGCAGGG
>CAZOCV010000189.1:0-2320 GCA_964578395.1 uncultured Pirellulales bacterium | reverse complement strand
TGCTCCTTGTGCACACCCACCCTTATAAACCAGTTATCGGACACCCGTCAAGGATGAGTTTAATTCTCACGGCTTTCCCCTCAACATCCAACCTGCCGGCTCGCAGAGCGGCCCGCCCTATACCTGGGAAAAACGATGGGCAATAAATTGGGCAAGCAATCCCGCCAGCGGCGGGAAAAAGAAGGTGCTTGCCAGGCGAATCAGAGTGATTTTCCAGCCGAGAATACCAACTTCCATCGGCAGCCGGGCTATCGCCCATAACGACCAGCCCGTCAAATAAGCCACCATCGTCCCAACTCCGGCCCCGGATTTAAGCAATGCCACAGCTAACGGCAAACTCACATAAGGACCGCCCGGCGAAAGTCCTCCGGCCACCGTGCCGATAAGGATGCCCCTAATGCCTGATTGCTCCCCCACCCAGCGGGCCAGTTGTTCGCGCGGCAATAATTCGGTAATCATTCCCGCCACGACAAACGCAAACAGCAACATGGGCAGCACTTCCACGGTCATGATTCCGGCCGAACGCAAGCCTTTGCCGCACACCGGCGCACCATGTACGGTATAACCGACAATAACCAAAACCAAGGCCAGCAAGCCCATTATCAGTGTGGGAATCAACATTTTTCTACTCGATTTTTTCAAAATGGTATCCGGGTTGAACTACACTAACTCACGCCGCAATCATCAATTGCGCTTTACAGTCCGCGTTTGAAGTGACGAACCACCGAACGCACCACACCGGTGCGAATCCGCAGCCGCGGGTCGAAAAACAGCCGCTCCACGGCACTGAGCCGGCCGCGACTGGGCATGGCCTTAACCGTCTGGAAGAGCAAGCTGGGGATAAAACGCCCGATGGAACTGATGACAAAAATCGTCTGCAACGATGAATGGGCCACGGTTAAAGCGGGTAAATAAGGGGCCACCAACCCGCCCAGAGTTGCTCCTACAAATACGCCTATGCTGTTTAAGGCATTGAAATAGGCAATAAAACGCACCCGGTCAACGGATCGCGTGGAATCCAGATAATACACAAACGCCGCCAGATTGAAGCCTGCCCAGGATAATCCGCTGAGAACCTGGGCCACAATCAGGATATAGTAATTATCCGTTATCACCCAGGGCAGCGGGATAAAAACGATAATCATGGAGCATAATCGCATCACCGACACCGTCCCCACACGATCAATGACGCGGCCCCAAACACCCATAAAGAGGATGGTGGCGGCGGTGGCGGCGGAACAGAGAACGACATAACGAGTATAAGTAAGTTTTAGATTATTGAGCATATGCAGGGCAAAGAACGGCCCGGAAAAGTTCACCGCCACGCTCAATAACGCCGTCGCCAGGGCAAATCGCCCGAACGAGTTGCCGCCCAAAGTAGCTAAAAAGGTTAGGAAATTGCCGCTTTGCGGATTCTTTGCCTTTACGGTGGGCGGCTCATACATCGTCAGATGTAAAAGCCCGGAAACCGTACGGAACATAAAGGCCAGGAACCAGATGGCCGTAAACGCCAGCATGACCTTGCCGACCAGATGGTCGAGGATATAACCGGCCAGAACCGCCGTCGCCAGTTGGATAACGCCCAAAAGCCGGTTGCGAAAGCCGAAAAACTTGCCCCGCCGCCGCCGGGGGACAATATCGGCCATCCAGTCCGCCCAGGTCGCCGCCCCCAGACTGCCGCTGACGGAGGAAACCAGATACGCCGCGATTGCCGGCCAGACCCGCCACTCGGTCTGCAAATGACAGAACAACCCGAAGGGGATAAACGCCGCCGCCTGGGTCAAGACCGACGCCAGGGCGACCTTCTTGCGGCTGCCGAATCGCCCCAACGCCCAAGGGGTAAATATCTGCATGGCCCCGCCCAGCAGCGCCGGCAGGGAGACCGCCATCCCTATTTGAAATGCGCTGGCCCCCATCGCGTTGAGGTAGGGAATATAGAAGGCATCCACCAGCGCCAGCATGACCATGGCGAACCCACCCTCGACAATGGACATCCACATCGTCCGGCGGCGCAGGTCGCGGGTGCTGAAAATACTGGCGGTCTTGTCGTTTTCCACAGTCATGGCCTGGGGCGGCGTCCTCTATAACCAATGAACCAAATCGGCCCATTATTATATCCCTTTCGGCCAAATCAAGGCCGGATTTGGAAAAATAACCAAAAATCAGCCAAAGGCTGGGGGCCGAAGGCCCTTTCCGGCTTCGCACTTTCTGCCGCTCACCCGCTCCCGTTGGTCGCTGCCACGGAGCAAGACACGTTCGGAGTACAGCCTTCAGGCTGGCCGTTTGCCCACGACGCCCGAACATCCAAAACGGCCAAGCT
>CAZOCV010000188.1:0-6635 GCA_964578395.1 uncultured Pirellulales bacterium | reverse complement strand
GAAGCGTAATCAAATATTTTACCGCAATAGACGATGGCGCGGTCGCCGTCGGCGCTAAAGGAGGGCTGAGGCTCCGTGTTGACCGCACCGACGTTGAAGTGTCCCAGCCCGGCGCGGCTATCATGCCATACCTCCCGGCGGATATAGTTATCGTGCCAGGAGGCATCATACATACAGCGCAGAACGGAAGCCGGGTCAATATCCTCCCGGCCGCCGACAACTCCGCAAATTTTCGTCATAGTGCTAATCCTCTGGTATAAATCAACTCTTATACCCCATGACCTGTTTTGCGGCCGTCTGCGGGAGGTAATGATTCTTTCATGGCTATCTGATAGCGACTTTTCAGTTCCGCGTTGGCCCAGTGGAAAAAGAACGATTGCCCCTGAAGCTGCATATGAGGGCGCAGGCCCTTTAAGCGGCAGCCGAGGGCGTGATTAATATTGACCGTCAGCAACTGGTCCCAATGGGCGAGCTTCCGCAATAACCAAAGGCTTCCGGCAGAAGGAGCATACATGCCGCGCCGGCGCAGAAAGTCGGCAAAACTGTTTCGGCTTTCCGGCAGAAAAGGCCAAAGAAAGAAATTTTCCACGCTGGTGACTTCCTTGCGCATGCCGAAAAGGGTTCGCGGCACTCCGGCCTCCTCCAAAAGGCGGCGCGGAATCGGGCGATCATACTTACCTTTATTCAACGTCCACGGTTCCATGTCCGGGCTAAACGAGATTTTTTCTATTTGCCTGATATGACGGCTGCCCCAAAACGGCACCACGCTGTGAAACAGGCCGCGCCATAAACGGAACTCGCAAAAGGAAAGCCCCGCAATACTGGGCGCGGAAAAAGGCTCCGTGCGGTCGCGATATTCACGACACCAGGTTGTATCGCCGCAATACCCGCTGAAAAAAACACTCAGCGGTTCGGGATAATCGAAAATTGTCAGGTTCAGCCCGGCGGGATTCCCCGCGGCCGCCCAGACGGCGACTTCATTTTGATAGAGGTTTTGCCGGTGCACGTACTCCCGGCATTTCAGCCCCAGACATCGGGCAATTTCCGCGCCGGAATCACTGCGGGAAAACATACTGGAGGAATTCACAATCGTAACCGCATCCGTGCAGCCGGCCTGGCGGGCGATGACGGCGGCCGCACCGGAATCGTAACCGCTGGAAATGCCCACCATGGGCGTGATTCTGTGTTTACGAAGATGGTCGCTGATGTTTTCGCCCAACTGGCGAGCACGCTGCATTAAAAAAGCGGCATACTCATTATAATTTTCGAAATCCGGCGCGGTGTCCGGCTTATCGATGACGCGAATACTGGTTCCATCATAAAGCAAATTATGAAATCGGGCCAGCCGCACATTAACCGGTTCGGCGGGAATCTCCTGCCGGTATTGGCCCAGTCCGGCCATCAAGGTATGGATATCCGCTACATAGCCGGAATAGTCATCCCGCAACGAAAGTTCCGCACGGGCCAAAAGGGCCGGCAGAGAATTGGACACGTAAAATTGCCCTTCTTTTTCACACCACCATAAACCATCGAGCATAACACCCGGGCTGACAAACACCGCGCGGTCTTTATAACAGCGGATGCCGCTGCCGAAAATAAGTTCCGTCTGATCGAAATCGCCGGCGGAAAAATCTCCCGCCCAAACGGCTTCCGCAATAAAAGTATCGGCAATTTCCACGCACGGTCCGTGGTAGAGGTGCAAATGGCCCGACTCTTTCGCAACCGCGCAGACCCACGCTAGCTTGGGCCAATTATTTATTAATTCAGGACAAAGCTGCATGAGAGGACCTTAAAAATTGATCGTAAGCCTGTTTATATATATCTTTTAACTGGTGGTTGCCCCAGTGAAAAAAGAGGGAATTTTGTTTGGTCAGAAATCGCCAGCGCAGCCCGATATCGAACAAATGCAGTCTGCTGGTGACATTCATATAGATAAGCTTATCCAGCGCCGCCAACCGGCGAAACGGCCCCACCACCCACTGAGGCGGCAGGGGACGCTGACGCTGCCTGAGGTATTGCCGAAAACTGCGTGTGGCCTCACGCGACCAGGTCCACTGAAAAGACGTTTCGATAGAGACGTTTTTTTTGCGGATGCCAAAGGCGCTGCGCGGCACGCCCGCCTCTTCGACCATCCTTCTGGCGACCGGACGATCATAATTATTATTCAAGCGCCAGGGCGCCATCTCGGGAAGATTGGATAACGCGCGAATTTCATCCACATGCCGGATGCCCCAAAAAGGCACCGCGCAATTAAATATCCCGCGAATCAGGCGGTATTCGGTCAATCCCAGATCGGCGACACTAGGTACTTGAAAGGGATTGATTTTCTCGTCCGTCGCACAGCTCCATACCGTATCGCCGCGGCAGCCCGTAAACAACATACACAGCGGCTGGGGATAGTCGAACAGGGTCCAGTTGAGTATTCCCGCCCGCCCGGCGGCCGCCCAGATGGCGTGTTCCCAGGGATAATGGCGGCTCTGGCGCGGATAGGCGGTGCAGGCCAGTCCCAGATGACGGGCAACGGCTTCACCGGAATCTCCCCCACGCCAGAGGCTGCTGGATTGATTTATCGTAACCGCCTGTCGGCAGCCGGCACTGCGGGCAATCACCGCCGCAGCGCAAGAATCGTAACCGCTCGACACCGTGGTCAACGGGTGGATTTGATGCCGGCGGCCCGCATCATTCATATTGACTTGAAAATGTTCCGCCGTTTTCGTTAAAAAGTCGTAATAATCCTGATAATTTGCAAATTTTGTGACGGAATCCGGTTTGTTTTCCTGACGAAAGGCTCCTTTTTCGAAAACCAGATTATCAAAATAAAGCACATGGATGTCACTGCCGGTGGTCGGCATGGTGCTGACATAGTTTTCCAATCCCCGGCATACGGTCTTAATATCCTCCGGATAGCGATAGTTATCCTCCAGCGTCAAGTCCGCTCCGGCCAAAAGCGCCGGCAGGGAATTAGAGACATACCAGCACCCCTGATGCTGACAATACCATAACCGGTCCATCGTCGTGCCGGAATTAACAAAAATGGCACGTTCGTCGCGGCAACGAATGCCGCTGCCGATGATCAGGTCCGTGCGATCAAAATCCGCCTGGGAAAAATCACCCGCCCAGACTGCTTCGACACAATAGGAGGGATTGGTTTCCACGCAGGGACCGTGATAAACAGTAATCACCTCGGAAGCGGCGGTAAATTGCGCCAGCCAGGCGAGTTTGGGCCAATCGTTAATTTGTTTGCAATCCAGCTTCATGCTCAGCTATGTTCCATTTCCGTCAAAAAGGTATCGCTGTTTTCCACGTTTAGGTCTCCCTGCATAATCCAGCGCCATATCTGCCAGTAGAATAGCATACTCCGGGATAATTTGGTGTTCCAGTCATAAGGCGGTTTTTCTTTTTTTAGGCGCATAATTGTATCGGCGTTGAGGTCGGGATGATCGGGCCTGACCGCCCGAATGACCCTGTTGACCAGCAGGTTCTCCGTTCGACGTTCGGGCGACAGTCCCAGTTTTCCCAGCAACGGCCCTACGGCCGGCAGGTTGTTTATTCTTCCATAATAATATCGGCTTTGACTGGAAAGGCGGCAGAATTGTTTTCGCATCCAAAAGCTCGGATGGTACGAACCGGCATTTAATAATTTTCCTCCCGAACAAATCGGCAACTTAAGCGCTGCGGGAAAATGGCGTCGGAATAGTTCCAGGTACAGTTTTCCCTTCTCCGTCATCTCCAGGGGAATTCCCACCGCCATATCCCAAAACGCCTTGCTGATAGCCGGGGTATAGGGCATTACTTGATTGGCTAAAACTTTCAAGGGATTCAGTGCCAGTCGATGCGCCATCTGGTTTCGCATCTGAAACCGGGCCACACCGAATTCATCATCGGGGTATTGGGCTATCTCTTGAGCCAAAAGTTCTTGAAACCTATCATAGAAATTTCCGCTCAGGCCGGCGGAAAACACCGAAGAAGCCGCCTGCCAGTGTAACGAATCTTTGGGCAGACATCGGTCCTGCAAATACGCCTCGAAACCGCCGGGCCTGGGGTACGCCGGAGCGAATCCGAAACCCGGCCCCACGCCTTCCCAGACGGCGTGCCTATCGGAAGTGACATGCTCGGCCACACGGGCAATAAATAAACTTAAACTGGGTATCGCCACTTCGTTCATGACTAAGTAGCGCAGATACGCTGACGTCGAGTAGAAATTATCCGGCGAATCAATCACCTCGATGTGTTTAACGCCCATTTGCCGGGCAAGCCGCCGGGCAAGCTGTCCATCCAGGCCCAATAGTTCCTCTCGATGAGATAAAATCAGCGCACGGGCATCAATGCGGGCCTGATGCAAAAGTGATAATATCAGCCGGGAGTCAAAACCGCCGCTGAGCAAAATTGTGGCGTCCCTGCCATGCGCGGCGTAACCTTCCATCTCCTGACGCATGATGTCCAGCATTTGGCCCGTATCAATTTCATTAAACGTAATGTTTCTTTTTGGTTCCGGCCAGGTCCAATAGGTGCTTTTATCCAGCGTGTCGGATACGGAATCGTAAATCATCACCGTAGCGGGTTCAGCCCATTGGACTCCGGCCAATTGCGTGCGATTGCCAAGGTTAAATGACAGCCCTAGAAAAGCTCCCCATCCGGCCGGGTCCATGGCAACATCCACCAGGCCGCCGGCCGGAAACGCCTTTAACTCTGAAGCCAAAAGCAGTCTCCCCTTTTGGCGGGCCAGATACAAAGGCTGTAACCCCAGAATATCAGTAACAATGACCAATTTTTTATGTTGCGCATCCCAGAACACCGCCGCAAAAGCTCCATCAAATTTTTTGAGGATTTCGACAGCTTCGAGATAGTCGCCCTCGACCAGCCTTGCCAGTTGGCCGTCCAGGCCGCCATCCATTGTTATTGGCGTTCCGCTGATTAATAAAACGTTGCCTGTTGAGCTTTGACGCACCATAGGAATCGAGGAAAAACGCTCACCCGTAGTGACATACCCCACGGCGCCGCCGCTAACAGCAAAACTGGCATCATGCTGGCCGGGATATAATTTCTGCGCCCGGACCATTTTTCTGACCGAATCATGGCAATCGACCGATGCCTTGGTAAAACAAGCCGCAACTTTCATTGGATGTACTCTCTGTAGCTTATCATGGAGCTATTATACCCAGTTATAATTTTCAGGTTGATGGCGCTTGAGGCTCGAAAAACACGGAGCCGATATCGGACGCCAACGGCTTATAATGGTCATCCGCGAATTTCGCTTGAACGAGCCGGAGCCGCTCCGCATCATCCGGCTGCTGAGGCGTAAGCGTGATATACATCGGTTCACGCCGGCGTCCGCGCCACTTATCCATCGCCTTCCGCAGCCTAAGAGCAACCCTTTTCATGATGCCGGAACAAAAATATCGGTCCATATCTGAAATCCAGCACTTGAGCTTATATCGACCGATGATGCGACGAACTATTCTGGCAATCTGAACGTCTCCTTTTTCTTCCGCCAAGCGCAGAAATTCCTTATAGTATGATAATGACCTGCTATTATCAATCGACGTCCGGGCAAAATCGGCGATTCTAACCTTCTTCTTAAAAATGCCCCCTTCTATATCATTAAGTCTCAGCGCCACAAAGGTTCTTTCGCATTTTGAGCAATAGCCGCAATTATAAGCGGGAGTCCTCCAACACACCCAAAGATTCGATACGGCGTCGGGATTTTGAGCGATGGTTCGCAGTTTTGCGGCCCGGTCCGCTTCCAGGCCGGTGTGGACGAGACACGTTTTTTCGCTGGACCAGAGCGGATCAAGCAGCGGGTGCGTGCCGCCGGCAGCAATCTCCCTGTACGTATCTGACCCACTGATGAAAACTTTATGCAGTCCCAGCACGTAGGCGATACTCGCCAGACACGAGCCATGGGTGGCGTATAGGGTAAGGCCACACTCCCTGGTAAAATCATAATAATTGGTTTCTACGGGAACCAATTGCTTACCGAATTTTTCGGCAAACCGGCGATTCTGCTGCACCTTTTCCCTCCAGATTTCGGTCGGAGCGCGAAAATCGAAACCGTTAATCAATATCAGATATTCGATTTCTGAGATATGTTTCAGCATGGTATAGGTGGCGTCCACGCCCCCGGAAAAGAACGATCCGCACTCATTTCCTTTTGGTTCCAGCGGCCGGGCGTTGGCCATAACCTTAATCCGCTTGAAGATGGGATTCCAGCAATGGTAAATCTCCTGGATTTCCTCCGCCTGTTCAAGAAACCGCGATGATACGCTATAAGAATCATCAACCTCCAAATCCTCTCCCAGCAGCATCGCCGGCGCTAGCGCCACGCACGCAAAACAAGTGGCGTCTTGGGGATCGGCCGCAAAGGCGGAAGGGAAACGATACCAGAACGTTTGTTTGCCAATTTTGGCCGAAAGCTGATTGTAGGTCCCATGTTGGTCATATTGCACGTTGGATATTTTCATTGTATGTATCCTTAAGCCGAATATTTACGATAAAACGACCACAGGCCGCCGGCGATAACTCTAAAGGTAATTCCTTTTCGCTGCCTTTTAAATCGCTGCCGCGCACTTGTCGCGTTCACGCGGTTACGTTATCCGACTCATCAGGTCCAAAAAATACAGAACCCATCTCCACCG
>CAZOCV010000187.1:0-6649 GCA_964578395.1 uncultured Pirellulales bacterium | reverse complement strand
CCGTTTAACTGGCTTACCGTCAAACATGCCCCATTGACGCAAATACTGTCTCCCGGCCGAACATCCTGGGCCAGTTGTCCCAAATCAATGGTGAAGCGGCGCCCACATGCCGTGGTATGCACGCTCCCCAGCGTCGCCGTTATTTCCACCAGTCCGGTAAACATCGTTTAGTTTGTTTCCTTGCGCTGCTCCATCGGCACGTAAGGGCGCAACGTCGGGCCGGTGTAAATCTGCCGCGGCCGGGCGATGCGCGGGGCGCTTAACGCCACCTCGCGCCAGTGGGCAATCCAGCCGGGCAATCGCCCTATGGCGAAGATCACCGTAAACATGTCGGTCGGAATGTTGATTGCCCGCAAAATAATGCCGCTGTAAAAATCCACGTTGGGAAACAGCTTGCGTTCGACAAAATAATTGTCTTCCAAGACGCGCTGCTCCAGTTCGCGTGCAATATCCAGCAGGGGATCATTATGTTCCAGAACCTTAAACAGCGCTTCGCAGGATTTCTTCAGGATGCGCGCCCGCGGGTCGTAATTTTTATACACCCGATGGCCAAAACCCATCAGCCGCACCGGGGAGTTTTTATCCTTGGCTTTTTCAATATACTCCTTAATGCTCAGGCCGCCGTCATGGATGCGCTGCAGCATCTCCACCACCGCCTGATTCGCCCCGCCGTGCAAAGGCCCCCATAAAGCGCAAACGCCTGCCGCCACCGACGCGAACAGATTCGCGCCCGCCGAAGCCACCATGCGCACCGTGCTGGTGGAGCAGTTTTGTTCATGGTCGGCGTGCAGCATCAGCAACTGGTCCATCGCCCGGTGAATCTCCGGCGGCGCTTCGTAATCGTAATGCGGCAGGGAAAACATCATGTGCAAAAAATTGGGCACATAACGCCGCCGCGGATCAGGGTAAATAAACGGCGAACCCTTGGTCATCTTGTAACTGAACGCGGCAATCGTGCGGACTTTGCTGATGAGTTTGGCTGCGGCCACTTCCAGGGCGTCAGGATTATCCGGGTTTATCAGTTCCTGATGGTAGCAGCTCAGGGCGCTGATCATCGCCGACAACATCGGCATCGGGTGTGAATTCCACGGAAATCCTTCGAAATGATTTTTGAGGTTTTCGTGCAGCAGGGCGTTATCGGTCAGCAGTTCGGAAAATCGCCGCCGCTGCTGGGAATTGGGCAAATCGCCCCAAATCAGCAGCCAGGCCATTTCGGTAAAGGTGCTGTGTTCGGTTAGTTCCTCAATCGGAATGCCCCGATGCCGTAATATCCCCTTTTCCCCATCAATATAAGTAATATCGCTTTTGCACGAGCCGGTATTGGCGTACCCCGGATCGAACGTAATACAGCCTGAATCCCCGCGAAGCCGGGTGACATCAAGGCCGATTTCCCCCTCAGACCCTTCGATCATGGGCAATTCGTACTGCTTTTCACCTATTTTTAGTAGTGCTTTCTTGTCCATATAAGCCTCCAGACTATTATCTTGATAGTCTTGCCGACCAGAACAGGTTCAGGCACATTAACTTGCCAATAACTATTCAATTAACCAAAGAATATAGCGTACTGTATATTACGACCAACTGCAATATATCCCCAAGGCCGAACCTTAATCCTGGATGAAATCTTTGCATAGCAAAAGACTGCCATTATGGCATAACCAACGTTTTCTTCATCATTTGTGGCGTAATTGTAAGAATTTCACCAGATAAAACTATTTTTCCTGATAAAGTTACAAAATCCCTGCGTCGATTTAACCGATATATTGACAGTGGGTTGTAATCAACCAACCCTTTGGCGGCGAGGCCCCCAAACCAGGGCCGATAATGTTTGGCGCGAAGTTTGCTTACTTGAAGTTATGCTGTAAGCGCCTTACAATGTTAAAGGCGAGAGATATTGATCGGAGAGCATTGCTAAATAAAGACTTAGCGACGTCATCGGGGATAATTGCCCTGGCCGAATAAACTCAGCCTGCCTGCCAATGACGTAATAACATCCAGCGGAGACAGACATGTTTGAAAGATTTACCGACCGTGCCCGCAAAGTAATGGCTCTGGCCAACCAGGAAGCTCAGCGTTTTAACCATGAATATATCGGAACTGAGCATATTCTTTTAGGTTTGGTCAAGGAAGGATCCGGCGTAGGCGCTAATGTCCTGAAAAATCTGGACGTTGATCTGCGCAAGGTTCGCCTCGAAGTTGAAAAACTGGTTAAATCCGGCCCGGATATGGTGACGATGGGCAAGCTTCCGCAAACTCCTCGTGCGAAAAAGGTTATCGAATACGCCATCGAGGAAGCCCGGTCGCTCAACCATAATTATGTGGGAACCGAACATTTACTGCTGGGCTTGCTGCGGGAACAGGATGGCGTCGCCGCCCAGGTGCTCATGAATCTGGGCCTCAAACTTGAGGAAGTTCGTGAGGAAGTGCTTAATCTTCTGGGCGCCGGGATGGATAACGGTCCGGCCAACATTGCCGAAACGGATATGCCTCGCAGCAGCGAACGGGCCAAACCCGGAAAAAGCAAAACCCCCGCTCTCGATTCGTTTGGCCGGGACCTGACGGAACTGGCTGCCCAGGACCAGCTTGACCCGGTTATCGGCCGCGCCCACGAAATTGAACGTGTTATTCAGATTCTCTGCCGGCGCACCAAAAATAATCCTGTACTACTCGGTGAGGCCGGCGTGGGTAAGACCGCCATTGTCGAAGGCCTGGCGCAAAATATTTTCAAACGCGAAGTGCCCGAATTGCTGGTCGATAAACGCATTGTCGTACTTGACCTGGCGATGATGGTCGCCGGCACGAAGTATCGCGGCCAATTCGAGGAGCGCATCAAGGCGGTAATGAATGAAGTCCGCCGCGCCAAAAACGTTATCCTCTTTATTGATGAATTGCACACCCTCGTCGGCGCCGGCGGGGCCGAAGGCGCTATTGACGCCTCCAACGTCCTCAAGCCCGCCCTGTCGCGCGGCGAAATTCAGTGCATCGGCGCTACCACGCTGGATGAATACCGCAAATATATTGAAAAGGATTCCGCCCTGGAGCGGCGCTTCCAAACGATTATCGTCGATCCGCCCACCAAGGAAGAGACCCTGGAGATTCTCAAGGGTCTGCGGGACCGCTACGAAGCCCACCATCGTGTGCGCATGACCAACGAAGCCCTGCGCAGCGCCGTGGAGCTATCCAGCCGTTATATCACCGGCCGGTGCCTGCCGGATAAGGCCATTGACGTCATCGACGAAGCCGGAGCGCGGATACGCTTGAAATCCATGACCAAGCCGCCGGACCTGACGGAACTGGAAGTCAAAATCGAAAAACTGCAAATCGAAAAGGATGAAGCCGTCCGTAACGCCGATTACGAGCGGGCGGCCGACTTGCGCGATGAGCATCAGCGGCTGGTGCAGCAGAAAAACGACATGCAGCAGCAGTGGCGCAGCGAAGCCCGTGAAGTTGACGGCGTGGTGGATGAGGAAGTTATCGCCGAAGTCGTCAGCAAAATCACCGGCGTGCCGCTGACCCGGCTGGAAAAGGAAGAGGCCGCGCGGCTGCTGGAACTGGAAAATGAACTGCACAAGAAAGTCGTTTCGCAGGACGACGCCGTCATCACCGTCGCCAAGAGCGTGCGGCGCAGCCGTTCGGGCCTGAAAGACCCCAACCGGCCGATGGGTTCGTTTATCTTCATCGGTCCTTCGGGCGTCGGCAAAACGCTGCTGGCCCGCGCGCTGGCGGAGTTTCTTTTCGGCGATGAAGACGCACTGGTGCAGTTGGATATGTCCGAATACATGGAAAAGCATAATGTTTCGCGTCTGGTCGGCGCGCCGCCCGGCTATGTCGGCTACGAAGAAGGCGGCCAGCTCACCGAGCGCATCCGCCGCCGGCCTTACGCGGTGGTGCTGCTCGATGAAATTGAAAAGGCCCATTCCGACGTTTATAACATGCTGCTGCAAATCATGGAGGAAGGCCGCCTGACCGACAGTTTCGGCCGGCACGTGGACTTCCGCAACGTTATCCTGATTATGACCAGCAACATCGGCGCGGACCTCATCAAGAACCAGGCCGGTTTCGGTTTCGGCAAACGCTCCGAGCAGGCCAACTACGAAAAGATGAAGGATATGCTCAACAAGGAAGTGGAGCGCCACTTCCGGCCGGAGTTCCTCAACCGCCTCGATAACGTCGTGGTCTTCCGGGCGCTGACCCGCGAGGACCTGACTACCATCGTGGATTACGAATTCCGCAAGGTCGCCAAACGCATGAAGGATCATGGCATCAACCTGGAACTGCTGCCCGAGGGCAAGGAATTCCTCATCGAGAAGGGCTACGACCCCGAATACGGCGCCCGCCCGCTGCGGCGTGCCCTGGAACGGTTCGTCGAAGACCCGCTCAGCGAAGATATCCTCCGCGGCGGCCTCAAGGGCAAAAACCTCGTCCGCATCAGCAAGAAGGATGACCACCTCTATTTCGACGGAACGTATGACGAAAGTCTCGACCCCGACAAAAAAGAGCAAGCCCCCGAAAAGGTCTCGCAGAGCACCTGATAGCCCTGCTTTATCCCCTCGTTAATCATGGGCGTCATTGCAGCGTGTCTCCAATGACGCCCATTTCTTTTTGCCCCCTTGACCGCCCGTCCGGCCAGACGGTATAATCATGCCATCATCGGGTTTAAGGTTATTCAGAACGTCGCCGGTATTATGGCCCATTGCACCTGTCGGCACGCCAGAGAATGATAAGGTATGCGAAAATCATTTGCCGCAACCGCCGGGCCGGCCGAATCGGCAAAAAAGTGTTAAAGTTGAATGTTTCCTTTTCTTAAAACGGTTTGGTAAATCGCTAACTATTCGAGGTTGATTATGAAAAATAATTCAGGAAAAATCGCCGTTTCAACCATAGTTGTCATCATAATACTCATGGGATTTGATTTTCATAACGGCTCCGTAGATGGTGTAAATGGAGCTTACGCCACTATCAACGCGGCTTCTCCGTCACCTTCATGGGTACGCTTGAAATATGACAACGGTACAGAGTTTTGGAAGAACCTGAAAACGGGCAATTACGGCCACAAAGAGTTGCTTCCTTGGGGCATGAATTATGTTTATATCAATCGAAAAGAGAATCTACGCTGGGAATATACGCCTTCAACGGGAGAATATATCAAAGAAGACAGACCCCTGGAGGCGACAGATGGCCATAGTCCTGTTTATGAACCTCAAACGGCATGGGGAGCAACCGTTGGCAAATGGGAAAAGATTGTTCAAGACGGAGGCTCAGCAGATCATAAGGTCGAAATCCATAATGAAACATTAAATAATAATCCGGCGGTTCGTTTCGATATTTATTATATTGATGGGCTGGATAATAAAACTCTGACTCGGCAAACATGGGCGGATCCGGTAACAAAGCTGCCGATAAAAACCAGGGTGAAACAAAGATCCTTGGAACAGACAGAAAAAGGCCGAGAGTATGTTAATGGTGAATATTCCTTTCCAGAAAGCGGGCCAAATTCAATTTATGATCTGGATGTGCCCCAACATTTACCTATTGCCAGAACTCATGATAAAAAAACAGACCCGGCTATCGAGAAAATCTTCGAACAGGCCAAGCCGTATTATGAAAAATTTCCCAAACGTTATCGGCTGGTTATGTGGGAAGAAGATCGTAAGGGTACGATTACGGAGGTATGGCGGAATGGGGAAAATGCCCATCTCAATTACTACTATATGATTAACGACGATGCCAAACGGCCTCTGGACACACCTTTAACGGCGGAACGAGTTATTGAGTGGATAAAAAACCATTCGCCTGATTATACTTATATTTATGACGGGGAACGAAGTTATCGCCGTAATTCAATGATAATACCTAAAGTTAGCGTACAACGGAGTTGTTTGAAACATTTGCCGGAAGGAGCACTTTTTATTGAAAAACAGTGGCGATATATGGACCGGGATCCTCAAGTATATTCCGTCATCACGGACGCTCCGGAAGAACTAAAAAAATATATCGGCATCAGAAATGAAGAAGGGACAATCCGCAGGGATTATTATATCGATTCCGAGCGTGATTATATTTGTATCAGAGATATCTCGTGGAAATTACAGGAGGGTCAATGGAAAAAAGAGCATGAAGATATCGATCTAGAAATTAATCAGCTCCCGACCGGGCAGTGGTATGTAAGCAAGCGTAAGGCCATACAATTTCCGGTTTCCGATAAACGATATATCCCCGGGGATTATAACTATGGGATAAATGTTGTTTTAATAGATGAAGGCGAGTTCCCACCGGACACATTTACTGGCGAAATATTATTGAAAGGCGCTAAAGTTGAACCGTATTGATCATGAAATGATTGTAAAGGTAAGCGAACCGAAAGGCATATAAGCTCATTACAGTTGGTTGCAAACATGCTCCGCTAAACCAGTTGCCGCAACCGCCGGGTCGTCGCCACCCGCAAGAGGTGCGCAGCGGCGCGTAAAGCGTTTAAGTCGCGCAGGCAAAATGCAAGCTGCTGATAAATAAAGGGGACCTCCCAAATCTGTTCGGCCGGGGGTAGGCCTGAGGCGTAGGGGCCGGTAAGGTGCGGCGGCGGGTTAAACGGCCAAGCTGAAGGGCGTGTTGCCCAAAGGGTAGCGGTGACGCGGGCATCCTGCCCGCGTGC
>CAZOCV010000186.1:0-6744 GCA_964578395.1 uncultured Pirellulales bacterium | reverse complement strand
TCTATCCGGACCTGCTGATGCTGTGCGAGGAATGGCTGGGCACCACCGGCTGGATTATTCCCTGAAATAAATAATCCGAACATGAAGTGTTCTTTATAAAAAGCTCCCGGTACATGCCGGGAGTTTTTTATTTTGCAACGATTATGTTGTAAAACCGGTTACGGCCGCTGCGCGATGAGACGTGTTTGGCCAAGCCCCAGATTCGGGCGCGAAAACGTACTTGTTGTTCGCTGCAGATCACTGGAACTGCCCGAAAGCGGCTGACGGTTTAATGCAGATATTGTTTGACGTAACTGCGAATTCTTAGCCGACAAGAGACTATTGGCGGCAACAAACGGTTTGGCCAGTGATGTTAGCGCCCAGTTCCGCCAATTGCCCAGCGAGCCAGTCGTTTTATGAGTTTGTTCCACAATGCTGGTCGTTCCCGCCAGTTTGGCAAAAGGAGTGATGGTGGGGTTTAGGCTGGCCAGAGCGCTCAACGATGGCATTTTCCCGCCGATGCGCTGATCCTGAATCTGACCGAAGGGCAGGCCGATGCGCATAGACCGGTTATTGCTGGTTTTGGCAATCGGACTGACAGGTGTTCGCAGGGAATACGCTAATGGATTAGGCATTGCCCTCGGAACGGAAAGATCGTCTGGCACACCGGTAGAATAGGCCCGAAAATTATTGAGGGGACTGCCGCCTACACCGACGTTATATTGAAAATTTCTGAAGCCTCGAACTGAGCTAGTATCGCCGTAAATCTGTGCTTCCAAAGTAGTTACGGAACAAAACACCGATATCAATCCACCGGCCACTATGGTGATGATTTTTTGCATGGTTGTAGTTTCCTACGCACCTGAAGCGCGGAAGTTCGCCGCTGCTTCACGGTTATAACCAAAAAGGGGATATCTCTCTCTATCCCGTCTGCTGTTACTATATTATAGGATATGGGCTGGCTGGCTGCAAGGGCAAGGGCAATTTTTGTGCATTATTAGTACTGAAAACCCATGTGGGAGGCATATTTTGCCTATATTAACATGGTCAGGGGCCGATAATTGATAAATGGTTTGTATCCGCAAAAGAAGAAAACGGAAAGAGTCAGTAAATAATGGTTAGCAGCGTGTGGCGGCCAAGGCATCGTGATAAATGTGGGTCAGCCGAGTAATCATGCGGCTGGCGAGAAAATGTTTGCGCAAATAAGCCTGGGCGCCGCTACCGAGCGTAACGGCCAGAGATGGATTTTTTAGCAGTCGCTCCAATGCCTTTGCCAGGGCGAGATCATCGCGGAAGGGTACGGATAAGGCAGTTTTTTCATGGATTAACAGGTCATCCGTACCTTTCGTAACCGCCACCACGGCCGCCCCGACCGACATCGCTTCCAGCAAATCCACACGGAATTCTTCCGCCGGCCAGGGCCGCACAAAGATATCCACCGAACGAAACATCTCTTTATAAGCTTCAATGGAGTTCAAAATTGTGTCCAGAGGTTCGATAAAATGCACGCAGGTGTTTAGATTTAATCGCCTTACCTGTTCCCAAAAATCACTTTTTGCGTTTCCCCGGCCCGCAATCGTCAGGCCGAAATCATGGCCGTCGCGGCGCAATCTGGCGGCTGCGTTAATAAGGCTGGCGACTCCGTAACCAACCTCCAGCGGCGCGCAGCAGAACATATGCGGTTTTTTCCGGTCATGGGCGAAGGCGCAAGGTTTTTCCAGGACATGGGTGCCGATGGGCAGCGGATGAATTCGTGCGGACCAGGCCGGCCAGGTTGTTCGCATGCGCCGCGCCAGGTCGCTGCCATAAGGCAAAACCGCCCCGCATCGCGTCTGCGAAAACATCCAGCGCCAGCGCGGCAACTGCAGCAGAGATACCACATACGGCACGCGAAGATATTTACTGATGCGCCGGGCGGACAGCATGTGCTTTTCGCTCAGAGCGTGGATCAGCGTTGGTTTATACGGACGTAATGCCTCCGCCAGGCGCAGCGCCGCTCGATTGCTGAACAAACGATCCGTCAGAGAATAATAAGGCGCTCGCAGCATGACATGTCTGTCGGAAGCGTCATAATCCAGTTTCAGGGTAGAGGGCTGTCGCATTTGCCGAATGATGCGCAGCGGGGGGCTGGGCAGATAGTCGGGCCAACGACTTTCATTCAGACTCAATAAGGTCAGATCCGCCACTTCGTCCAGCAGTCCCACCACCAGGCGGCGAAGAATCGGTCCGTAACCCGAAAGGGTATCGTTGTCCGCCAGCAGCACCACGCGCAGATTAACCGGATTGCGCGGCGCTGCCTCATTCGGCTCGTTCGAGTGTGTGTGCGGTAAAGATGATGAAGGTGCAATCATATCAGCAGTATTTTAATCAGGATTTAGCGGCCGTCATGAATGAAAATCCACGGCATCAGCATGACCGTTCGGTTATGTTCAAACAGTTGGCCCCATAAATGCGCAGCGCGATAAAGCTGCCGCATTTCCGGCAAGATTGCCGGCAGGGACGATGAAAATGGTTCCGCTGCGGTCGGGACCATGCCGGCATAAAAACCGCCGGCCAGATTATTCCGGAGGGCGGGCGACATCACCATGAGTCTTTCCAGCAAATCACCAAGCGTCATGGGCCGGGGCAGATGCAATATTTCATATTTTTGATTTTCACCCAGTAAGCCGCGTTTTCTCGCCTCCGCCGCGGCGAAGGCAATGGCGTCATGGAGGCCGCCGATGTCATCCACCAGTCCCTCCCGCATAGCTTGCCGGCCGG
Source organism: uncultured Pirellulales bacterium (assembly GCA_964578395.1). Taxonomy (GTDB): domain Bacteria; phylum Planctomycetota; class Phycisphaerae; order Sedimentisphaerales; family SM23-30; genus JAFGBA01. The sequence goes on along the minus strand of CAZOCV010000186.1, from coordinate 4,005 downwards.
TATAAATACGTCCTTGCGCCAGTTGCTCGATATTTTTTTGCAGTTTACCGTCGCGTGTTCTCAGCACGGCATTTTTGAAATCATCATATATTTCCTGCATGATGGTTTGCTGATGCCGCCGTTCGCTCAGGGTGAATGTTTGCATCGACGAGTCTATCTCGGCATGACGGCCGCGCGAAACGCCATAGGTGCGTATCCCCAGCATGTCGAACAGTTCGCTCAACACGATTTTACCGCCCATCACGCCGATGCTGCCGGTAATCGTGCCGGGTTCGGCGAAAATCGTTTCCGCGCCCACCGCTACATAATATCCTCCCGATGCCGCTACGCCGCCCATACTGGCGATGACCGGTTTGGTAATCAGCGCGGGAGCTTCATCATCATCATCATCATCATCTTCTTCGGCGGTGGTTTCAGGCGTATTTTCCTCCGCTGTTGTTTGCGGGTCCGTAGCGTCATCCGCCGGGGGCGTTTCCTTGCTTTCCTCTTCATCGGGTTTGTTTATCGCAGCTTCTTCGCCATGCCAGATGTTATAAGCGGCATGGTTGATTATATCACTGGCGATGGCGTCGCCGCCCGGTGAATCCACGCGCAGTACAATCGCCTTGACGTCGGGATCATTCTGCGCCGATGCCAGAGCCATGCGCACCGTTCGGCTGCCCACCACCTTGCCGTCCCATCCTTCGCCGCTGGAGCCGGAAACGATGACACCATCAATATAAACCACCGCCACGACGGGACCGGAAGGCCGGGGGCCGGCATTAAACATTTGATTGAGGGTGGTCATCAGGGAAAAGGGATTACTCATATCCGGCGCCGCTGTCGTCATTATCCCATAATCCGACTTTAACAGGAGTACTTTATCTTGTTTTCCTTCCAGGTAGTCCAGATAGTCCGAGCGGTACATGATATGGTCGATTAATCCCGCCTTCAAAGCCTGCTTGGAGGTGTAAGGACCGTTATCGATCAGGTCAGCCGCCTGGTCCGTACTCAGGCCGCGAGACTGGGCCATGCTTTCAAGCAGATGTTCATACATCCCGTCCAGCAGGTGATGCAACTGCTGCTGCATTTGCGGCGATGGGCCTGAGAGGGTCATAGGCTCGACCGCGCCTTTATAATCACCCACCTGAAGCATGTCCGCCTGAATTCCGATTTTCTCCAGCAATTCGCGGTAATAAACCGGCCTCAGGGACAACCCTACCAGATCCACCGCGCCTACGGGCGACATGACAATTTCATCGCAGGCGGCGGCCAGTAAATAGTCCGACATATCGGCGGCTTCCAGATAGGCAAAAACCTTTTTACCTTTATCCCGGCACCGCGTAATGGTGGCGCGCAACTCGTCCACCTGCGCCCAGCTCAGCGAGGGATTTTCGATGCTCAGCAGCAAGCCTTCCAGGCCGGAATCATCTCCAGCCTGATTAATCCGGTCGTGCAGTTCCAGCAGGCCATTGGTTTCTTCCCCGGTAAGCGACCAGAGTGTCAGGCCCGGCCCTTCGTTGATGGCGCCGGTTATCCGAATCACACCCAGAGCGGCGATGTCCTTGTCGTTCTCATCCGCTGCCCAGGCGGGATTGAGGAGCAAAATTACCGCCAGAACGATGCTCGCCGGCGTCCATATATTTCGTGTAGGTATCATCAGGTTATCCTTTATTTATATCCTCATAAACACATTTGACTTTTCCGACCGGGTCTAACTTGCCAAGTGTACCTGAATTCACGATTTTCGTCAAATTTCGGTCCGCCGGGCGGGGGACGTTGCCGAGGTTTACAGTTTTTAGCGAATTGTTATGGTTTTCACGCTTGCGTAGTTACCAAGTTGTGACTATAATCACATCTTCGTAAGCCCGTCAGGGTTTTACCCGCCCTGAGGTTCTGGTTGTTTTCGGACGACCTCCGAAGACTGTTTCATTAACCCTTGTTAGAAAAGGAGTAACGAATGCCCACCGATCAAGTGACCATTCCCACCTACCCTGTCCCGCCGGCCATCAAAGGAAAAACCGACATCGATATGGCGACATATCAGCAAATGTATAAAAAATCGGTTGAGCAACCGGAAGCGTTTTGGGCCGAACAGGCCGAAAAATTCGTGACCTGGAAGCAGAAATGGAGCCAGGTGCTGGACTGGGATTTTAACCAGGCCGACATCAAGTGGTTTATCGGCGGCAAGCTCAATGTTAGCTATAACTGCCTGGACCGCCACGTCGAAGCCGGCCACGGCAATCAGACCGCCCTGATATGGGAAGGCAATGACCCCACCGAAGACGCCCATTTCACTTATAAACACTTGCTCGATGAAGTTTGCCGCTTTGCCAACGCCCTCAAAAAGATGGGCGTTAAAAAAGGCGACCGCGTGTGCCTGTACATGCAGATGATTCCGCAACTGCCGGTGGCGATGCTGGCCTGCACTCGTATTGGCGCTGTGCATTCGGTGGTTTTCGGCGCTTTCAGCCCTGATTCGCTCGCCGAACGCATCAACGATTCCGCCTGCAAGGTACTCATCACCCAGGATACGGCCCTCCGCGGCAAGAAGAACGACATTCCCATGAAAACCAACGCCGACCAGGCGGTGGCTAATTGCCCCAGTATCCAGAAGGTTGTTGTTGTCAAACGCACCGGTAACGATGTACCCATGCAGGCCGGCCGCGACCTGTGGTGGGAGGATGTCACCAAGGCCGAGGCGGCCTCCTGTGAGCCGGAATGGATGGACGCCGAAGACCCGTTGTTCATCCTCTATACATCCGGCTCCACCGGCCACCCCAAGGGCGTGCTGCACACCACCGGCGGCTACCTGGTCTTCGCCGCCATGACCCACAAGTATATTTTCGACTACAAGCCCGGCGACATTTTCTGGTGCACCGCCGACATCGGCTGGGTGACCGGCCATACCTATATCGTCTATGGCCCGCTGTGCAATCGCGCTACCTCCATCATGTTCGAGGGCGTGCCCAACTATCCCGATTTCGGCCGCTTCTGGGCGGTTTGCCAAAAGCACAAGGTCAATATCTTCTACACCGCCCCGACCGCCCTGCGCGCCCTGATGAAAGAAGGCGACACCTGGCCGCAGAAATACGACCTTTCGACCATCAAAGTGCTCGGAACCGTGGGCGAGCCGATTAAAAGCCCGGAATGGCACTGGTATTACAAAATTATCGGCAAGGAGCGCTGCCCCATCGTCGATACCTGGTGGCAGACGGAAACCGGCGGCATCCTGATTACCCCGCTGCCCGGCGCGATACCCACCAAGCCCGGCTCGGCGACCCTGCCGTTTTTCGGCATCCGTCCGGTGCTTGTCGATGAAGCCGGCAAGACCATTACCGGCAACGGTACTAACGGCAACCTGTGCATCGAGTTCCCCTGGCCGGGCATGATGCGGACCGTTTACGGCGACCATGAACGCTTCAAACAGACCTACTTCAGTATGTATCCGGGCAAGTACTTCACCGGCGACGGCTGCCGCCGCGATGAAGATGGGTATTACTGGATTACCGGCCGCGTCGATGATGTCATTAACGTCGCCGGCCACCGCCTGGGCACTGCCGAGGTCGAAGGCGCGTTGGGCAAACACCCCGCGGTCGCCGAGGCGGCCGTGGTGGGCATGCCTCACGACCTCAAGGGCCAGGGCATCTACGCCTACGTCACGCTCAAGACGGGCTTTGATGTGACGCCGACCCTCAAGGATGAACTCATCAAGACCGTCCGCAAGGAAATCGGCCCCATCGCCACGCCGGACAAGATTCAGTTTACCCCCTCGCTGCCCAAGACTCGTTCGGGCAAAATCATGCGGCGTATCCTCCGCAAGATCAGCGAAGGCGAATCCGACAAGATCGGCGATACCTCCACGCTGGCCGACCCCACCGTCGTCGCCCACCTCATCGACGGCAGCAAGGACGCCTGAACGTAGCCTTTATATCAACCCCTCAAACGGCGGGTCAACAATGGCCCGCCGTTTTTTTGTAAATAGAACTCAAGAATTCAGCACCCAGAAGTCAGAATAATACCGTA
>CAZOCV010000185.1:0-6841 GCA_964578395.1 uncultured Pirellulales bacterium | reverse complement strand
AAAGGGGAAGAATATCAGAAGGCGGATGACCTACTCCCCTGCCGTCTCTTGCTCAACCGTTCACCTGTTCAAGAAAGTTTTACACATGTCGGGCCAGATGTGTCTGCTGAGCGAAATCACTTCCAAACGTTCTGAACATCACTATCGTCGCCGGCGACATCGCAGGCAAGTCCGGGCGTGAGAAAATACAGCGTCTGGCGGCAGACATTCCGGCGGAGAATGGTTTGCAGAGCGCGGCGATAGAAGTAAAGCTGGAGGCGGTAGTGTTCCGCGCGGGCGGGGCATTGGTCGGCGGAGACGGCGTCGGTCTTAAAATCGACGATCACCGCGCCCGCCTCGGTTTCGTAGAAGGCGTCGATGATGCCGCGAATCAGGATAAGGTCATTTTTCTCGACGTCATCCAGTCGGCCGACGCCGCTCAGTTCTCCGGCCGGAACGCCCAGCGTAAAGGGCCACTCACGCCGCAGCGTGCTCCGATGCCGGCGCAGCTCCTGTCCCAGCGGCGCGGCGAACAACGCGGCCAGAGAAACGATGTTGATGCTTTGCGCCTGGGCGGCGGAGAGAAGATTCTTTTGCGTCAGACCCTCTATTTGCCGTTGTATATCTTTTTCATGCAGCGGCCCATCGAGCGACAGATGCCCCAGCGCCAGATGTGTCGCGGTTCCTTTTTCAGCGGCGGTCAGGGCCGCACCGGCGGCCTGCAAAAAGGCGGGACGGTTTTGAAAGGAGTAATCCTCCATCGACGGCGCGGCCCCGGCCGTAATCATCGGCGCGGAAGGCAAATCTTCTTCGTTGCCGCCCATCCATCGTTTCAATTCCGTGACGCTGAAACGAGCCGGCAGCCGTGTGGCCGTAAGATACGGGTAATAACGGTTGATCCTTTCCAGTAATAAAGGTATCTCCGGCGGCTGAGACTTCTGGGGCAGATGACCGGCCAGTTGAGTGATGCTGTCGAAGCGTCGCCGGATGCGCTGCGTGTCCTCCATCCGGCGCTGCAGAGCGGTGAGTTCCTCGCCCTCATATACATGCAGGTCAAAAAGGCCGCCTTTGCCCTCAGAGCCGCCGAAAAGGCTCTGCATATCCTCGTGATGCGCCAGGGCCGGACCCGCCCAGTCCGCCCAGCAGCGAGCATGGCGCAACAAATGCGTCGGAAGGGGTTCGTCCGCCGGATTATCGCTGCGCCAGGTTTGCCGGGCGCGGTCCACATCCACGGCGGCGGCAAGGATAAGTTTTTCGCGGCAGCGGGTCAGGGCCACATAGAACAGGCGGAGTTCTTCGGTCAGTGTTTTTTCTCTGCTGTGGTCGGCCAGCAGACGATGCGCCAGCGTCGGCCAGCGATGCTGGCAGAAAGGTTCGATAAGCTGCATGCCCAGCACGCCGCGGTCGGGACGGTCGAACAGGACCGGACGACGAGCGTCGGACAAATTAAATTGCCGGGACAGTCCCGCGACAATCACGACGGGAAATTCCAAACCCTTGCTTTTATGGACGCTCATAATGCGGACGACGTCATCCGCCTCCGTCAATACCGGGGCGGGGCCGAAGTCGCCTTCTTCATCACGCAGTTTTTCGATGAATTGCAGGAAGCGGGCGATGCCCTGTCGTGAAAAGCTGTCGAATTGCCGGGCGCGATTATGCAGGGCCAGCAGATTCTGATAGCGCTGCGGCCCGCCGGGCAGACCCGAAACCACCGCCAGATAATCGGTTTGGCGATAGATAGTCCAGATGATGTCGGCGAGGCTGTTTTGCCGCGCCTGCGTTCGCCAGCGGTCCAGTTGTTCAAGGAATTGCCCTAATCGCCGCCGCAAGGCTTCGTCCGGCCCGGTTTGTGCGTATCGCTCGACCGCCTGATAATACGTTCCGCGGCGGGTATGCAGGCGAATGGCCGCCAGAGCGTTTTCCTCCAGACCAACCAGCGGGCTGCGCAAGACGCCTGCCAGCGGAATGTCCTGCCGAGGGTTATCCAGCAGCCGCAATAGGTTGAGCATATCCTGAATTTCCGTGGCGACAAAATAACCGCTGGAAAGTTCGGCGTGGACCGGTACACCCATGCGCCCGAATACCTCGGCCCATATTTCCGCCCGCATCTTCATCGACCGCAGCAGAATCACGATGTCGCGATATCGCACCGGGCGATGGAGACCGCTGGAGGCATCGTACACGTTGAATTCGGCCTGATGGTCGGGGTGGTCCGCGCCGACCATGCGGCTGATGCGCTGGGCCATCACGGCCGCCTCGCGCTGCGCGGCATCCAGTTCACACAAATTGTCCGGAGATTTGTCGCTTTCATCCTCCGCGACAGGCTCTTGCGTATCGCCGGCGCCGGCGGCAGGCTGGCGTTCGATCAGATGCAGTTCCGTGCGATACGCCGATTCTTCCGCTCCGGGCGGATAATTTGCCCCGTAAAGCAGAGGCGCAGCTTTATAATCGACGCCGCAAAAGTCGTGCGTCATGCACCGGCGAAAAATGGCGTTAATACTGTCGATGACCTGTTGGCGCGAGCGGAAATTAACATTTAATTCCACACGGACGCCGGACGCCGCCCCGGCGAGCGCTGCTGCGCCGGCGGGCAGGGGCGAATACGCGCCGTATTTTTCCAGAAAAATTGTGGGATCCGCCCGGCGAAACCCGTAGATACTTTGTTTGACGTCGCCCACCATGAAACGATTGGCCGCCGCACCCGGCCGGGCCAGGTGTTCCAATAATTTTTCCTGCACCGGCGATATGTCCTGATATTCGTCAATCAGGACATGGCGATAGCGTTTCTGCAACTGCCGGGCAATATCGGAAGGGCCGGATTCATCCCCCAGCAAACGCAGCGCCAAATGCTCCAAATCCGAGAAATCCAGCACACGGCGGTTTCTTTTAAGCAGCCGATAACGCCGGTCAAACTGTTCATGCAGCGTCAGCAGCGCATCGCCCAGGGGAATGGTCAGCCGAGCTTGCCGGAGAATGTCCGCGGCGTCAACGCCGTAATTTTTTTGCAGGTCAAGGTATTCCTTGCGTATCGCCTGAATCGCTTCTTTAGCGGGTTCGTAATCGTTCGGTTTCAAGTCCCTGGTATATTTTTTTGTCAGCGACGGCATACGCGGCAGTCCCGCCAATGCGCTAATGGCGTTACCCGAATTTAGCGCAGCACACAACTGTTCATATGTTGTTTCCAGATGCCTCAGCAGGCCGTCGCGAATATTCTGGATATATTCATGAAGAGCAGTGAAGTGTTCCATCTGCGCCAAAATTACACGCAGGCGATTTATCTGGCGGAAAAGCTGCTGTCGAAGCTGCTGTTGTTGATGTTGAACCATCGCCAGACGGTTGATGTCGCCGGCTTCGATAAGCACTTTCTGCCGCTGCCAGGCCTGGCGCCATTCGTGCGCATTCGTCTGAGTTTCCAGAAATTTCTGCAATTGCAGCACCAGGGTAATGACCGGCCGATCATCGCCCGCCCGGCCGTAGCCGTCCAGCAAATCCGCCAGCGCCGGCGGCATATCCGGCAGGCCGTTTTCATAAGCATCCGCAAAGGCCTCCTGCGCCGCTTGAATCTGTAAAAGTTCGGTTTCCGCCTCCTCTATCATTTCAAAATTGGGATCGATCTCCAGCCGATAAAAATGTTCCCGCACCAGATTGGCGCAAAAAGCATGAATGGTGCAAATGTCGGCCTGATCCAGCAGCGCCAACTGGCGTTCCAGGCCGCGGTGGTTATGTTCATCGGTCGAATGCTGCCGCAAAGCAGCTCCGATACGCCGCCGCATTTCCCCCGCGGCCGCCACCGTAAAGGTCAACACCAGCAGTTCATCCAAACCACAAGGATGTTGTGCCTCGGTCAGCAGACCGATACAGCGGGCGGTTAATACAGCGGTTTTACCGGAACCGGCTCCGGCGGTTACCAGCAGATTGCCCCCGCGATAGTCTATCGCCTGTTTTTGCGCCGGGGTCCAGATAGGCGGCATGCTCATGCGTAGCGACTTTCAGAACTAATAAGGTCGTTTTATCCAAAAAAAACTCCGGCTTGCCTTCGCCTGCCGGAGCGTGATGTTCTTTATATCATCGTTTGGTTGCCGGGTGGATTATAGCTCCAGTTCCCGCAGACGTTTTTCGGCCGGAGTAGGCACGGGCTGCTGGGGTTGGGGAATATTCAACTTTAAACTTCTTTCGCCTAAACGCCGACTCAACCCGGGATAATAGGGATCTACTCGAGCCGCCCGCTTGAGCCATTCAACTTCCTTGTCGCTCATATTTTGCCCCCGGTAGAAATCCGCCAGCGCTATACAAGGTTCAACGTTATGCGAATGCACTTTTGCGGCGGATTCCCAGGCCAGCACGGCATGATCGGGCATATTGGCTTTTTGGAAATAACCGCCGATACGCATATATTCCTGCAGTTCCATACCGCCGGGGGTCAGCCAGTTTTTCAGGGCATTGAGAGATTCTTCATGCTGGTTATCCTTCTCCAGCGTTTCCACCAGGGTCATTTGGGCTACTTCCATGGAGGGCGCAAAACGCACGGCCAGACTGTATTCGTAAATGGCCTTTTCCAGGTTGCTTTCCGCCTCGTGACACATTCCCAGATAATAATGCGAAATCGGATTTTCGTAATCCGCGTCCAGACTGCGTCTTAATTCCTCTTTGGCGGTGGAGATATCGCCGCTGTTGTAATAGACCTGCGCCCGCCGATTGTAATTAACCGCATCAAAGCTGCTGCCGGCGGTTTCCAGACCGGTATCGCAGCCCGTTAAGCATATCACCACGATGGTTGTGCTTATGGCCGCCAGAAGTTGCCGTGTCGTTTTCATTTTTACTCCATTTATTCGTTTGAACGAAACCCTCGTTCTTGCCGGACGAAACACCTTCTTTTCGACGGACTATATCGCAGGTTGGTATATCATCGAAACCATCGTGAAGCAAGTGGAAAAACACCGATGCGAAGGAGATTAAACCGGCTCAAACTGGTCCTTTTCCGCCCCGCATTCCGGGCATACCCAGTCATCGGGCAGATCGTCAAAACTGGTACCGGGTTCGATGCCGTTATCCGGGTCGCCTTTGGCCGGATTATAAATATAGCCGCAAAGCAGACAACGATATTTCTGCATAATGATCTCCTGTTATCACGTGTTTGGCAGATTTAATATTACCCAATCCGTATATCTTGTCAATGAAAGAGCCTACAGGTTCTTATAGGCTTCCTGCAGGTCATGTATGTGGCGAACTTCTTCCTGAATGAGCTGTTCGACCTTGTCGCGGTCGGCCTCCGGCACGGCATTTTTCAGGGCGGAGAAAAACGCTATCGTATCTTTTTCAAAGCTCAACGCCAGTTGCAGCGTACTTTGGGGCGATTGCACCGAGGCGATCAGTTGGGCGACGTCGTTATCAAGATTAAATACATGGGTGGCGGCAACGGTTTGAATGTAATTCATGACCTGATCGTCGGCGTCCACCAGATGGACATCATGCCGGGCGCAATACTCCTGCCGCATTTGGGCAAATAGCTCGGCATGGTGTTGCTCTTGTTCGGCCAGATGCAGCAGGATTTTTTTGGTTTTTTTATCCTTCACCGTCGCGGCCGCTAAGGTGTAAAACTCCAGACCGTTTTTCTCCACGGCCTCGGCCAGCTTAAACGCTTCAGAAAGACTATATTGCAGTTCGCTCATGACTCGCCCTTAAAATTTAATAGTTGGTTGCTTCCAGTTCAAAAAACGCCTGGGGATGCAGGCAGGCCGGACATTGCTGCGGCGGCGTGGGGCCTTCGTGAACGTAGCCGCAGTTGCGACAGGTCCAGCGCACCGCCTGGGGCCGTTTGAAAACCTTGCCTTCCTTGACGTTATTCATCAGGGCAATGTAACGGAAATGATGCCGCTCCTCCGCCTTGAGAATCATGCGAAATGCGGCCGCGACGTCTTTAAAACCCTCTTGTTCGGCGATTTTGGCGAATCCGGGGTATAAACTGGTATATTCGAGTTTTTCACCCGCGGCCGCATGGGCCAGATTTGTTGCCGTATCGGTTATCACTCCGGCCGGATACGCCGCGACGATTTCCACATCTTCACCGCCTTCGAGGAAGTTAAAGAACCGTTTGGCATGTTCCTTTTCCTGATTGGCGGTTTCTTCGAAAATGGCCGCTATCTGCTCGTAACCTTCCTTGCGAGCAACGCCGGCGTAATAGGTATAACGATTCCTGGCCTGACTTTCACCGGCAAACGACGCTAAGACGTTCTTTTCGGTTTTGGTTCCCTTGATTGACGGCATTTAAACCTCCATATAAAAAGAAGTTACAGCAATTACCTGTTCTCAGGTAAAACGAGTCAAAGTATTTTCTGCCTGTTTTACCCTGAAGTCAAGTACCGCAAAATTTCATTATTCCCTCTAATTCCGCAAGTTACAATTCAGCCGGGGAAAGGCCTTTACGATAATCCCTCCAGGCTCCGGCATCATATCCGAAATCCTCGCCCGTGATGGCTATCAGCGAATGGCGAGCCTCATATAAAACTGAAAACTCAGTATCGGAAAGGGCGGTTATCAGCGCGGGAACAACTTCTTCCTGGGAAAAACGCTTCAATTGTTTGGCCGCTTCGCTGCGCAGGGTAGCTTCGGGATCTTTTTTCAGTCGCTCCATCAAAATCGCCGATACTTCAGGATTATCCACTTGGGTTAGCGCCTTTAGGGTTTCCCGGCGAACCTGAGGGCTATCATCCCGTGCGGTTGCGGCCAAAGTGGTCATCAGTTCTTCCGGCCGGTTCAGTTGGCTCAATACGCCTACCGCTGCCGTTCGCACCTGCGGATTGGGATCCCCCTGGGCCATAATGGATAATATTCGCGGCGTGACATCCCATTGGGAGGATTCTTT
>CAZOCV010000184.1:3710-6850 GCA_964578395.1 uncultured Pirellulales bacterium | reverse complement strand
ATAGTGATACTTATACCCCCAGGGCAAAATATAGCCTTCGCTGTCACTCGAATAGACGGTGGCGCCGACATGCACTTCATGCTGATACGTGGCGCAAAGCACCCGTTTGGCCTGATCCCGCGCCTTGCCCAGCGCCGGCAGCAAAATCGACACCAGCAGGGCGATAATGGAAACCACCACCAATAACTCGATTAAGGTGAATCCTTTTTTACGGTTTATCATATAACCTCCTTAATGACGGCATGAACATTAACTTTTTAGGATTTATCCGGCTTGCCGGCCTCATACATGCGGTGTATTTCTTCCGGCCTCAGGATGCGGCGGAAGATGGCGATCTCGTCCATATCACCGTTGAACCGGAGAATATCGGCTTCGGGGATGATGTTCTCAATATCGCCAATATAAAGGTCCGCTTTGACCGGAGGCGCATCGTTGAATACGTAAGGCACTTCCTGAAATCTTTTACCATCGAGATAGAAAATGACCTCGCGGTTGTTATACGTGACGGCCAGCAAATGCCACTCGTCGGTTAAAACCGGCAGTTCCGGGCTGTACGCCCTTTTTCCCGCCGAGGCTTCGTCATAACGAATGAAATGCAGATTTAACTGACGCGCAAAGGCGAGCTGGTAATTAACTTCCCGCAATTGCCGATTGGAAATAATGTGGCCGATTTTTTCCTGTTCCGGGCAGCGCAGCCAGACGGAAATGGTGATGTCGCCCCTGAGGCAGAAGTCCATATCGGCGGGCGCCACCACGCGATTTTCCCTGGCGCGGTCAAAATGCAGGGCGGGTTTGTCCGGCCAGCGGCCCGGCACCCAGTTGTCGCCCGTGGCGGTTTTTCCCGTAAATATGGCGCCGTTCATGCGGCCCGCGGTTTCGGCGGCATAGTTAAACAGCGTTTGAGGCTCCAGCGCATTTCGTTCAAACGGGTAATACACCACTAAATCCGGGTCGCGCCGAATCTGATAACTCCACGCCCGCCAGCGGTGATAGGACTCGCCCTGACGGGCCTTCTGGCGACTTTGAAATTCCTCTTCGCGCACAAATGCGACATCGTTATGAATGATTTCACGGGTGCTGCGGTCTCTGTTCACCCGGCGGGCCTGTCCCTTTATCAGGTTGATGCGCGGTTTGGAGCCGGCGTTAAACGTATTTTGCTCCCAGCCGGGAATCAGCTCCACTTGCCCCTGATAGACCTGGATGTCTGTTTCTCCAAAGGCGTTTACGCCAATGCCGAATTCCGTACTGAGATCGACCACGCGGGCATTTTCGGTGTTTACGGCGAAGCCCACCGCCGTTCCTGACGCATTTACCGCCACTTTGCCTTGATGCAAAAGGATTTCTTTGGACTCTGACAGTGTGATTTCGGCCGGCGCTTCGAGAATCACTTTGGCGCCGCTGGAAAAAGTCAATTCAGCAAGTCCCGTTTGAAGATTCAGGGTTTGCGCGAAAATATCCTGGCCTATGTGATAAGGGACGGCGGTGTTGCCCCACTGGGCGTTTTCCACGCCGGTGATGCGCGCCAGCACCTTCGCCGGCCTTGGGGTTTCGGCGGTTTGCGAACCACGCCAGATGATAGCCAGCGCCACCAGGATCATGGCGGCGATGGTTCCCAACTGGAGATAATTTTCCAGCCGCAGTGGTTTTTGGGGTTTGTCGGTGTTGCGGGTTTGGCGGTCCTGGCGAAGTTTGTCAATCATGGCGGCGGCGGCGCGGTCCACGGCTTTGGCGAACTCTTGTTCCTGTTCTTGCCGGCGCTGCTGCTGAATAACTTCTTCTGATTCCAGAATGTCCCGCATAATCATTTCGGTGTCGGGTAAGGACTCCGTATTCGTAGCGGGCGATTGGCGCAATCCCGCCTGAATCTGCATGAAATCAACGTATTGATCCTGAATTTGAGGAGCATCTGATAACAGCGTCGCCAATTTGGTGAAAGAGGCGCCGTCCGACGCATCATCGTTGACGTCATCCATAGCCGCCAAAAAAAGTTCGTACAATCCCAGGGATGAGTCTTCAGGTTGTTGTTGCATGGTCATGATGACGCCAGACCTTCTTTGATGAGGTTTTTATCCACGCAGTTGCGCAGGGAGCGATGAATTCTCGCCATGACTTTATACATGCCCTGGATCGGACGATTAAGCTGAGAGGCGACTTCTTTGACCGTTTTGGAATCGCCGTAACGCAGCTTGAGTAATTCGCGATCCCGGTCATTGAGTTTCTGCAGGCAAATTTCCAGGGCATCGAGACGCTGATCCATATGGGACAATCGCGCTTCTGTCCGGTGAACCAGTTCCATAAATACGGCCTGATCAAATTGTCTTTGCAGACGCTGATTTTGCTCGCGGTATTTAAGGATTTCATAGCGAATGATTTTCATGGCCCAGGCGGCGAAGTTGCTGTCGGGCCTGAATTGATCGAATTTCTGCATCATGACCATGGCGGATTTTTGCATTAAATCTTCGGCATCCGCGCGGCGAGGCACCAGCATCAGGATAAAACTAAACAAACGCCGCTGATGCGTAAGAAACAGACTCAAAAAGGCCTGTTTACCCTGGTCTTCCTCGCGATGTTGCGGTTGCGGTTTTTGCGTCATGTGCCTTATGCTTCGTTAGAGCAATACAACGGGGCTGCCGACCGATAACATGATAGCCCAGCGTCGATTTCCATTAATGCATACCCGGCCAAAGGGGCATAATTGGAGCAGGAAAATAATAAATTTTGTATCGCAGGAGCCATACATCGCTTTCTTTTGTTGTAACCACATATTTAACAGTAAGTTATGATGATATTGAACCGGCGGATAAATTCTCAGGCTGCCTTAGGTATATCGACTAAGGAGGTGGATAAATTCATTCGATTTTGGGTTAGATGAAACCACTGATGACAAAGACACCTGTGGCGTCAGAAGGGTGGACGGATGAGAAGCAAGCATTCCAGGTAAACACTAAGATGTGCAGGTGTATCCGGGCTGGGATTGAGGTGATTTTGTAGAGAACGGGCGCTGCGATACGGGATTAAGGTTGCGTATGCGGCAAATAATGTTTCTGGAATGTTCGGCCCCATTTATAGGACGGCCGGAAGGCTTCGGCCATCGGGCATCTGGACTGCAAGCCGCGCCATTTTGCCGGAATTTCCAAAAA
>CAZOCV010000184.1:0-3610 GCA_964578395.1 uncultured Pirellulales bacterium | reverse complement strand
GGGCGATGCGGAATGCTTCAATAAATTTCAGGCGGGTTTCGCGTGAATCAATCAGGAACTCATCGTCAATGTCAAGCCAGATAAGCCGGGCGCCAACTAAATCGGCTGCTTTTTGCGCCTCTTGATGGCGAATCGAAGCGATTTTTTCGGCCGACAGCGTGGAAGAGCCGACATTACCGTTGGTGGCCACACAGAAAAACAGGTTGGCTCCCTGTTTGGCGTAAAGAGCGGCCGTACCGCCGGAAAAAGTTTCGATGTCATCGGGATGTGCGCCGACAAATAAAACATTCATCTGTTTCATGGTGTATCCTTTTTTTTGCGAAACGACTTCATCTTTTTGCCATACCTAACGGCCCGGCCGCCCGACAGGCATTTACGTATGGCCCTGACCGGCGGATAGATTATTAATTCGCCGCGGCCGATATAATATAAGCAAAAACGGAAAGAATATCAATAGCTGCCAAATTCTTTCACTGCTTCATAGTACGCCAAGCGGTGCTCCAGCGGTATTCCCTGAAGCATATCGCCGACGATTAAGGCGAATCGGCCGTTCCCTTTTACGCCGGAGTGCAGCAATTCCTTAACGGTCTGGCGAATCGACTCCGCCGGGCCGTTCTGGATGATGGCGTCGTCGATAATGGCCGTAATCCAGATGTCTTCACCCAGTTCCCGCCTGACCCGTGCAATATCTATTTTGGGATGGGTCAGGGCGTCCAGGTGCGTCAGGCCGAAATGTTTTTTCACGATGGGAAATAGATGGCTACCCCGGCCGCAATGATGCAGCACCGGCGGCGCGGTTGTGCCCCGCTGCTGGTTGATGCGTTTTACCACCGGCACGAGGAATTCCTCATACATTGACGCCGAGAGCATATCAATGCCATGATCCATCGCCGCAAAAGGCATTCCCTGCTGTGTCGGCGGCGCATTGCCCGTACGCTCCATCTCAAAAGAACTGCCGTATTGCGGCGAAATCCGTTCCCAGGTGCGTTCGAGAAGATTGCACCAGTCGCCCACTTTATCGAAAAAACGGTGAGCGAAATCTGGATCCTCATACATATCCAGCATAATATCCGGCCCCCGCAAATCCACGGCGAGGCTGAATAGCCCGTTAATTCCGACTCCAGGTTTGACTTTGCCGATCGGCCGACCCAGAAAAGAAACTTTATTTTCGTACTTGTCTTTCAGATAGGTCCAGAACGATTGCATGATTTTTAGGATGCCGCCGGTTTCGGGATTGGGCGTTTCCAGGGTATCACATTTTTCCCGCGGCAAGTGCAGGCCCTTATAGGCGATGACGCTGTTTTTGCGATACATCAATTCGCAGCCAAACCAGCCCGCCGGCGGTGCGGGCCAGAAATCCACGGTTACCTCCCATGCCGCCGGCGATTCTCCGAGTATCACATCGCAAATCGGCAGTTCCCGTTTGCGCCGCGCTGATTCCAACTGCACTTCCAACATCAGGTCAGGGTTGGTGTAATAATCACAGTAATCAATGCCCTGTTCCTCCGTGTAAAAACCATGCTGGCCGAACCATTCCCACAACAGCAGCGGCACCCGCACCGGCTTATCCGCATGATATCCGGCCAAAACAGCTTTGACCTGCTCGTTATGCTTGCGCACCCGAGGAGAACTTATATCAATGGAATACTCTTGCGATAAAGTCATCGTTTTACCAGAATCGCATATAGAGGTATAACCAGATTGCGGCAAAAATTCCATACCACAGTTTCAGCGTCTTGTACCAGGGTATTTTTTGTCCCTGGTTATATTGCGACAGCAACTGGGGCGTCCAGAGGATGGGTTTCCATTTTTCTTCGGCCGGCGGCGCGGTCATCAGGGAGACGATGATGATGCCGGTCATAACCACCACCTGGGCGATAGCGGCCACATACAGCCAGTGCAGGTTTATCGACAGAATTTCCGCCTTAAAGAGCAGCGGAAAAGCAATTGCAAGGGCGACCTGAATCACAATTCCTCCCACGATACCGAAGATGGCGCCGGCGTAATTCGTACGTTTCCAGAATATGCCCAGCAGCAGCACGGAAACAAACGGCGTCGCCACATAGGTCACGCCCGTTTGGAAATAAAGAAATACGCCGCCCAGCCGCGCCACCAACGGGGCCGCCAGACAGGCGATAATCAGCGCTGCGCCGGCGGTAATTCTGCCGACGGTTACGAGCCTATCTTCCCCGGCGTTCTTATTAATCAGTTTCTTATATACATCCAGTGAAAAGATGGTCGCCGTCGAATTGGTCAGGGCGCTGATGGTGGACATGACCGCCGCCAGAAAACCCGCCAGCACGATGCCCCGCAATCCCCACGACGGGGCGAATTGCGCCAAAGCATAGGGAAACGTATAATCCAGATTTTCCAGCGGCGCATCCATCTTCATGTTATGAATCCAGTGATAGACGATAAAGCCCAGAAAACACGTCACCAGCGGACGGGCCAGATTGATGAACCCGGCGAAAATAATGCCCATCATCCCGTCCCATGTCGAACGCGCAGAGAGCACCCGCTGCACCATAACCTGATTGCTGCACTGATAGAACAGGAACACACCGAAGGTGGCGCATATCATTCCGGTAAAAGGCGCAGTCGGGTCGCCCGGCGGCAGATAAAGATGAAACCGCTCCGGGTTGGCCTGCTCCATGGCGTGCCAGCCGCCCGGAATTTTGCTCAGCGCCAGAAAGAACAGCAGCACGCCGCCGCCCACCAGCATGGCGCACTGGACCGCGTCCGTCCACATGATGGAGCCTAGTCCGCCCTTGATGGTGTATATTCCCACAATCGCCGCCATGCACCATAATATCGCGTAAAAGTTCCACGAGGTTAGCCGATGAATCGCCAGGCTTCCTGAATACAGCACCGGCACCAGAAAAACAAAAACGTAAGCGAATAACATGATCCAGCTATACGCATTGGCGCATAAATCCCCGAAGCGCCGCCGCAGGAATTCCGGAATCGTCGTAATCTTGCTCTTTAAGTAAACAGGGATGAAGAAGACGATCAACATGGAATAGACCGGCAGGGTGAACCATTCCCAGTTGGCGATTCCCATGCCATTTTCGTAGGCCTTTCCGATGGTTCCCACAATCTGCTCGCTGGAGACGCTGGTGGAAACAAACGCCGCTCCGATCAGCCACCAGGGCATTTTTCCGGAGGCCAGAAAATAACTTTTCGTCGTCTTCTGCACCTTTCTTGAGGCCCATAATCCGACACAAACGACTCCACCGATTGCCAGCAGGATAATGGCAACATCGGCCGTCGACAGATAGAATTGTATTTCTGTCGCGGTTGCGGCCAGCAAAATTGTATTCATAGCTTTTATCCAGTAAAAGTGGGTAAGAAAAATTTTACACTTCGGGTTTATTTAATCGGAGCGATTATCGCGCCGGTCCAGTTATGGGGTTTTTGTTTCTGTGGCCGCGGGTGTTTCAGCGCCGACGGCTATTTGGTTTAACGTGATTAACAGGGCCATGAGAGCTACCGGCTTTACGATGTGATTACTCCTTACTTTTTTTTTAACTTCCGTTATCTGTCTTAATGACAAAATATATTTATTTCGCCCCAGTAGGCCGCTTCACCCTTCCATCCATTGGGTTGATTG
>CAZOCV010000183.1:0-6854 GCA_964578395.1 uncultured Pirellulales bacterium | reverse complement strand
AGCTTTTTATAGGAAAATAACCAACAATTTTACGTTGGAAAATCATCACGTAATTAGGCCGCTTTTTTTCATAACTTGTTTTTTAAAAATTGTGCTTGCCGAATCAAAGTCATTGTGGTAAACTAAATTACAATTATTAAGGTAGTGGTTGGTCCATGATACTTACAATTCAGGGAGGCTCCGGGTCGAGTAAAAATCAGGGGCTTTTTTGAGTGGCGTAAAGTGAAGGACCGGTTTGGCGGAGAACAGATTATGGCGACAATAACGAAGAAAGAGCTTATTGACCGAATTTCGGAAACCACTAACACCAAGCGGGTGGTCGTCAAGCGTATCATTCAATCATTTCTGGACAGCATCATTGAAGAGCTTGGAAGCGACAACCGTTTGGAGTTTCGTGATTTTGGTGTTTTTGAGAGCAAAAAACGGGCTGCCCGCGTTGCTCAAAACCCCAAAACACTCGAACGCGTTCAGGTGCCTCCGAAACGAACGGTCAAGTTCAAAGTCGGCCGCTTAATGAAGCTCCGTCTGCAAAGTCCTGATGCTGCGACATATCGTGCCTCAATCGCGGCATATAAGGACAATGATGACGATTAATCACCTGACGGCAACAGGCGATGCAGGCTGAAGTTACCATGCGGAGTCTGGCTTCGGCATTTTTTAGATTTTGTCCCGTTCTACAGGACGAGTTATCGGGTAAACGAGAAATGTTGCAGGAGGGTTTGGAGATCGTTCTGTTGTTGTTAAATCCGCCTTTTGTAAGGAGATCTGCATGGCTGAAGGGATGGTAAAATGGTTCAACGACAAGAAAGGATTTGGGTTTATCGAGAACAAGGACGGCCCGGATATTTTTGTGCATTTCAGTCAGATTGAGGGCGGTGGTTTTCGTAAACTCGCGCAGGGTGATGTTGTTGAGTACGAAGTAGTCCAGGGCGAAAAAGGCCCAAAAGCCGCTAAAGTGGTTCGCAAGAAAAATCCAGAAAGCTAGCCTGGCCGAATTTCGGCTGCTATGGATATTCGTCGTTTTCAAGATCAGCTCAGCCAGTTACGCGGAAAGGGGTTGTATCGGCAGTTGATGCCGGTGCTGGGGATTAATCAGCAGCCCTATGAATATCAGAATTTTGGGGGTTTTGATTTCAGCAGTAATAATTATCTGGGCCTGGCAGGTGATGCACGCGTTTGCGTGGCCATTAAAGAGGCTCTGGATATCTGGGGATGGGGAAGCGGGGCATCACAGTTAGTCAGCGGACATTTGCCGCCGCATCAGCGATTGCGCCGGCGGCTGGCCGACTGGCTGGGGAAAGAGGACTGTTTGCTTTTTCCCAGCGGCTATATGACAAATATGTGTGTCTTGAGCACGCTAGCCGGGGAAAAAGACCTGATTATCCTTGATAAACTCTGCCATGCCTCGCTGATTGACGGCGCTGGGGCGTCGCCGGCGAAATTACGAACGTTTGGCCACCGCGATAGCGGCAAATTAAATCGATTGCTGGCACGAGGCGGATTTGAGCAGGCTTTTATCGTCACGGATTCGCTCTTCAGCATGGAAGGCGATTTTGCCGGGCTGGAGGAATTGGTCGAATTACGCGACCGCTATGACGCCTGTCTTATCGTGGATGAAGCCCATGCCTTTGGCTGCATCGGGCCGGAAGGACGCGGCCGGGCGGCACAGGCACAATTGCTGGATAAGGTGGATATTTTTATCGCCACATTTTCCAAGTCGCTGGGGGGCGTGGGAGGTTTCGTCACCGGGTCGCAAATACTGATGGATTACCTGGTAAATCGAGGTCGCGGGCTTATTTATACTACCGCCCCGCCGGCTGCCTGCTGTGCCGCTGCGGAAGCAGCCCTGGATATTATCATCGCCGAACCGCAGCGACGGCAGCGGCTGATTGATAATGGTGTATATTTTCGCAATCTCTGCCGTGAATTTAACCTGGATACCGGTCATTCGGAAAGTTACATCGTCCCCATCATCGTGGGCGATCCCGAACGGGCGCTATCGGCTGCCCACACCTTGCGTGAGCAGGGCATACGAGTCTGGCCCATGCGGCCGCCCACCGTACCGCCCGGCCGATCTTTACTGCGCGTATCTCTGACCAGTGAACATTCACGCAAAGATATAGATACTCTTGCACAAGCACTAAAAAAGGCGATAATAAACTGATGCCAACACTGGGAATCGATAAAATAATTATTTCGCAGGACAATATTAAACATTGCCTTGAGCGGCTGGCCGACCAGTTACGTCAGACCTATGCAACGGAAGACGACGTCGTCGCCGTCGTGCTGCTGGAAGGAGCCAGGCGGTTTGCGCTGGATCTGCTGGCGGCCTGGGGACGCGATGTACCGATGTGTTATCTGCGGGCCAAGAGTTATGGCGATGGCGTGCAATCCTGCGGCCGGGTCGAAATTACCTCGCTTGATGGTCCGCTGCCTGATATTACCGGCAGGCGGGTGCTGCTGATTGACGATATCTACGACACCGGCCTGACGCTCCGGGCTGTGATGGACCGCTTTGCTCCCCTGCGGCCGGCCGATATGAAAACATGTATCCTGCTGGAAAAACAACGCCCCCACACCAGTAAAATCCCGGTGCAACCGTTCCCAATATTTTCGTCGTCGGTTACGGCCTCGATTACGCCGGGAAATTCCGCGACCTGAATGATATCGTGGAACTGGAATTACCGATCCAGTAATTCTATTTTCACTTTAGTTTTCCAGCCAGTGTTCGCAGAAAATTATCAAATCGGCCAAATCGATTATGCCCTCGCTTGTCCCAGTCTCATCCAGAGCGGGGCTACGCGCAGAACGCCAAACGCCCCCCCTGTATGGTCGCGAGGAGCCTATTGCATATTACTGCGCCTTTTGGTACATTCCCTTCGGCTGCCGGACGGCGGTAAATGATTTACGCCGGGCCGGAGCAAAAACATACAACACGAACACCGCAGAAAGGAATTTATTGTAATGTTAAAAACCAATGCCAGACAACTCGTGGAATTCATCCTTCAATGCCAGCCCGGCTACCCCCGGCCGGGATCAACCTGGGGCGTGGATCATCAGGGCAAGCCCTTCATCCTGCCCAGTATCGGCGGCATCACGCTCAACATCGAGGTGGGCGACCCGGCGTTCGGCTGGGCGGGCGATCACATCGAGCCGGGCGTAAGCTGTACGGCCAACGCCGCCAAACCCTTCGAGTTCCCCAATCCTTCGCTGCAGTTGTTCGCCTGCGTGGGCAATAAGGCCAAAGTCACCAGCGGCCCGGCCAAAGGGGCGACCGGCTGGGTCATCGGCCAGCACGGCGGCTCGGAACACCTGATTGTGGACTTTCCTCGCAAGGCCAAGGAAAAGATGGGCTACGCTGATAACATCACCATCTTCGGCAAAGGCCAGGGACTGAAGCTTATTGATTATCCCGATATTACCCTGTTTAACCTCGACCCGGACCTCCTCATAAAAATGCCCACTAAGCCCCTGCCCAAAAACCGTTTGCAGGTTCCCGTGACCACTATTGTTCCGGCGGTGTGCATGGGGTCGGGCGTCGGCGCCCTTCATGCGGCCAAAGGCGACTACGACATCATGACCAGCGATCCGGGGACGGTCAAAAAATATGGGCTTGATAAGCTGCGGTTCGGCGATTTCGTCGCCCTCTTGGACCACGATAACCGTTTCGGCCGGACGTACCGCCAAGGCGCGGTCACTATCGGCATCATCGTCCATAGTGATTGCCTGCACTCCGGCCACGGCCCGGGCGTTACCACGCTGATGACCTGCGCCGCCGGCCAAATCGAACCAGTCATCAATCCGCGCGCCAATATCGCCTATTTACTTAAAATCGGTACGCAGGCGAAGAAAAAATAGTATCCGTGTTTGCGAATGAGTTCCTGTTGCCCAAAGTATGCGTTGGGAGTTCAGCCTTCAGGCTGGCCGTTTTTTTCGCACCCAAACGCCGTTTTCGATAAGGCCAAGCTGAAGCTTGAACTCCAAACATGTCCTTCCGCAACAGCAACGATAGCTGAGAAATACAGAAAGGGAATTGTATATGGCGAAATTTGCCGGTGACAAAAAAGTAGGCATGTCAATTCTGGGACCGCTGGAACTGAAGTTCGTCGAGAAGACGATTCATCTGGTTCCCGCGTGGCTGCAAACGTACCATCTGACCATGATGACGCTGTTGTGGTCGGTGGGCGTGGTGGCGTTTGGCTGGCTGGCGCGGGAAAATCTCGCCTGGACGTTCGGCATGTCGGCGATGCTGGTGATGCAGTACCTTACCGACCTGTTTGACGGTAAAATCGGCAAGCTGCGCAACACAGGACTCATCAAGTGGGGTTACTTCATGGACCA
This sequence comes from uncultured Pirellulales bacterium, assembly GCA_964578395.1. Taxonomy (GTDB): domain Bacteria; phylum Planctomycetota; class Phycisphaerae; order Sedimentisphaerales; family SM23-30; genus JAFGBA01. The sequence goes on along the minus strand of CAZOCV010000183.1, from coordinate 2,513 downwards.
CTTTTTGGATTACCTGTTCTCGTGCTCGCTGGTGATTGCCTATTATCTGATGGCCCCGCCAAATATGACTTATTATTTTCTGGCCCTGCTGGTGTGTTCCGGCGCGTTTCTGGTTAATTCCTTTTTGTCGTTTGCGGCCACCAATGACTTTCGTATCGCTTATTACGGCGTCGGCCCGACGGAGGTGCGGCTGGGATACATCATCATCAACACCATCATCTTCATCTGGGGCGTGAGTATTTATCGCTTCTGGGTGCCGATTCTGCTCATCGCCAATGTGCTGGCCCTGTGTTTTATGATTTGGAAGACCCACCGGATACTTTGGGACCTGGATATGCGGGCCAAAGCGGCCGCACGTCAACCCTGAATTCTTATCGCAATAAATAAAGCATGTCCGCCGCATGTGCGGACATGCTTAAAATCAAAATCAGACACACACGTTCTTTATGCTACCTGAACGGTTTAGCGTTTCCGCCGCACCAGGCTCAGGCCGCCCAGCGCCAACAATGCCAAGGTCGCCGGTTCGGGAACGATGGTCAACGGAGTCGGTGTAGCCGCACCGTCAAGCCAGCCGCCCAGATCGGCAACTTCAGCACTTTCCATAGCGCGATTCCATGTAGCTACCGTGCCAACCAGACCCCACTGGTCTTCCCAGCTATCATCGGCGAACAGATGGAAATGATCCGTATAAAGGGAGTATCTGCCATCAACAGATTGCGGCGTACCATCAAGAAACAGAACGCCGTCAACATAAACTCTGAAGAAACTGCCATTATCAACGGACAAGGCAATTCTGTGCCATTTAGATGCATCATAGGTTAATGTTGAATAACCAGCTACGCCAATACCGATATGGCCGGCGCCATCCGTAAACAGATCGCCGTCACTACCGTTGCCGGTATCTCCCGTCTGGAACAGGCTGTTCCAGCTGGCCTGGTTGCTCGTCTGCACATAATCCATGACAATGGTGTACTCATTGACATAGCTGCCGCCGCCGTTGGCGACAAAGCTGGGATTAACCGTCAGATAGTCCCAACTGCGTTCCTGAACGACACCACCGTCGTTCATCCCGGGATTAATAATTGTCCAAGGGCCTAAGAAAAACGCGCTGTTGGCAGGATTGCTAGTGGTCAGGTCCACGCCAAATGTCGCTGTCAATTTTTCCGCCTCACTCTGGAACCGCCACAGACCGGTCAGACCCGTGGGGTCCACGTCACCTAATTCGGCGGTGGCGATACCCGCCAGCATCAACAATACCAACACTACATTTACCTTCCTTTTCATACTTTTCTCCTTAAAAAAAGTATACATTATCCAACCAGAACTCCACCATGAAGCCTGGTTTATTACACATATCCATTAAGGCAACTCCAAAAGCCAATACTGGGCGAATACCGCCAGATCATCAACATCGACGATTTCGGCGGCGCGGTCGGCCAGATCGCAATCCGAATTCCATCCGGCATCCTGCGGCGTCATTTGCCAGCTATTTGCCAGGGTGGAAAAATCACGCATATCTACAGCCTGGTCGTAATTAAAATCGGCCTGAGCTACGGTAAACGAATCTATCACGCCGTAATAACTGCCGTTGGTATTATAACCATGTTGCATAAGAGCCAGTTCCGTATCGTTGATATCAATCGTGGTATAACCATAAACGCAGCCGCCGATAAACGGGCCGATGTTATGAGCGCCGCCGACGGTCATGTGGGGCCAGTCCGTCACCACCGGCTCAGGTGTATCCAAATAACTGCAGCAGCCGGTAATGATATAATACGTGCCGTCCAGAAAGCCCCGCTCATATTCATGAGTGTGTCCGCTAAAACACATATGAACACGGTAATCGTTCATTAACGGAACCAGATACGTCCGCAGCAATTCGCTGCCAGTAAACCAGCGCTCGCAATACGGGGGGACATGAATGAATAAAAATCTCCAGGTCGCGTGTTGTGCCGCATCCGAAGCCAAATCTTCCTGGAGCCATTCCAGCGGCAATGAATCGATCCAACCGTCCGAAGGCAGCGTGCCGTTATTCAAATCGGAATAAATAATGCAGGTAAAATGAGCATTGCCATAATTAAAGGAAAAACTACTCATGCCGCTGTTTTGCAGGGCTTTCTGCACCAAACTGCCAAAAGGTTCATCATGATTGCCATAAGCGGTGAAAAAAGGCTTCTGGTGGCCGAAAATATCACATAAATATTTGCGGAACGGATTGGTGAAATAACTATACGTGTTATCCTGGACAATATCGCCGACGGTTACGCCAAGATCAACCTCGGCGGCCATATCCGTGAATATGGCGTAACTGACCGCGGGATTGGCAGTTTCCAATTGGCTGTCACCCCAGACCCCAAAACGAAACGGCGTCGATTCCAGCGGCGCGGTTTGTAAGACATTATCTACATCCGGCGTTGCGCCGTTGTAACGGCGATAATGATATGTTGATTGCGGAGACAGCCCGCTAAGCCGGACTTTGCATATATAAATGCCCGTCGCCGCCTTGACGCATA
>CAZOCV010000182.1:0-6891 GCA_964578395.1 uncultured Pirellulales bacterium | reverse complement strand
GTTTCCGACCAGGGTTCACGTAAGAAAGCTTCGAATACTTTTTCGCTCGCCAGCGTCGCCGCCAGCGGCAGATAGCCGCCGGTGATGCCTTTGGCCAGACACATCAGGTCGGGTGTAACGCTTTCATGTTCGCAGGCGAACATTCGGCCCGTGCGGCCAAAGCCCGTCGCCACCTCGTCGGCGATGAGCAACACGCCGAATTCATCGGCGAGCCGCCGCACGCCGGCGAGGAAACCGGAGGGGTGCACGATGATGCCCGCCGCCCCCTGCACCAGCGGCTCCATGACTATCGCGGCGATGGTGTGCGCGTGGGTTTGCAGCAGCGAGCGCAACTGCGCCAAACTGTGTTCGCGGCATTCTTCGGCCGTGCCGTCAAAACGGTACGGATGCGGCGAATCGAAAAAATGTGCCGCGAAGGTCAGCGGTCCGAAAATGCGGTGAAAGATGTCGATGCCGCCGACGCTGACCGAGCCGATAGTGTCGCCGTGATAACTCTGCCGCAGGGCGATAAATTGCTGCCGCTGACTCTGGCCGAGATTGCGCCAATACTGAAACGCCATCTTCAGGGCGATTTCCACCGCCGTTGCGCCCGCATCGGAATAAAACACCCGCGTCAGGCCCGTCGGTGCAATATCCACTAATTTTTTCGCCAGGAGGATGGATGGCTCCGACGCCAGACCCAGCAGCGTCGAATGGGAGATTTTCTCAAGCTGAGAGCGAATCGCCTCGTTGATGCGCGGGTGATTGTGTCCGTGCACATTGCACCATAGCGACGAAACGCCGTCGATGTATTTACGTCCCTCCGTATCGAACAGGTAAATGCCTTCGCCGCGCTGAATTATTAAGGGTGTTTCCTCCAGCCATAAACGCATTGGAGCGAAGGGATGCCAGAGATACTGGTGGTCCCATTGTGTCAGTACGTCGGTGGAAAACTGTGGTGTCGATTGTTTCATGACGGCTACAAAGGCGCTAAAAGATTTACCAACGGATTATTTCAAAAAGCGGGTGGGATTATCAAAGGGATCAACCGGCGGCTTCTGATCATTCAACAAGAGCCATTCGATCCCGGCAATCCGATACGCTTCATCAGCATCTTGAACAAACTCCAGCCGCCAGCGGGTCTTGGCGATACCGCCGTAAGAAGCATTGCGATCAAACTGGGTAATCACCGTAAATTCCACCACCGGCCGCGCCGGATCGTCATCCGTCAGGTCATAACGGGTAATTTTATTGTAGTCAATAATCGGCCTGCTGAAACTTAAGCGGATGGACGCCTCGGCCGCCAGCTTATCCAGCTTGTTTTTATGGGCGAACTGGTCACTGAGCCGGTCAAGAATCGCCGCGGCGTCTTCCTCCTCGGCGGCCAGCACAACTTCATTGGTCACTCGTTCTACGGCCTCGCGGTACGTTTCCCGTGACATATCCGCGATGATGCCCAGCAGCGCCAGTATCGGTCCGGCCAGAAACGCATACCAGCGGACCTTGTCCGGCCGAATCAGGTGGGCGATGAACACCGCGACCTCCACGGCCAATGCTAAATATATTATTTCACGCGAGGATTCCCAGATATTCATAACAGAGTTCCATATTTTTATCTTTTTAGTCATAAATATCGCCAAAAAATTCTTTTTACCAATAAAAACCATCCTCCAACAAACCCCTCCGGCCGCGAACTTGACAGGTTCGGGCTGTGGCGATACGGTCGTAGCCGTTATGTTGTTAAATAGCGGTAAATTATGGAAATACGCTGTGTGTTTCATTGCGGCGGCAGGAGGTCTTTTTGGTTGCGACCGCTCCGCTCCGCAGGACAAATATGCCTCGCCGCGGGTGGTGACGTTTTCCCCGGCTCTGACGAGCATGATGCTGGCTTTGGGGCTGGAAGACCATCTGGTCGGCGTGGACCGCTACAGCGACTTGCCGGAAAACATACAACGGCCCATCGTAGGTGATACACTTAACGTGCGTGCGGAACCCATTCTGGCGGTCCGGCCGGACATTATTTTGTCGCAGGTGGATGTCGCCGGTTTTGAGCCGGTTTTACGCATAGACCCGCATATCCGGGCGGAATATATCCGCATTGAAAGTCTGACCGATATTTCCGCCGCGGTGGAACGTGTCGGCGAACTGGTCGGCAAGCCCGACCTCGCCCGGCAGAAGCGTTTGGATTTTGAAGCGGCTCTTGAACGGGTGCATGAAAAATGTGCGGGGTTGCCCTCCCCAAGGGTATTATTTGTCCTGGGCTACCGTGAACCTTCCAGCGTGGGCGGAGGGACGTTTGTTGGTCAGCTTATAGAAAACGCCGGCGGCGTGAATATTATGGCCGAAGAATTTGCATTATGGAAACAGCCCGCCCTGGAGCGCATATTGGCGTTAAAGCCGGATGTGGTAATTTGCCAGGTGAATGCTGCCCAAGCGCGGGATGCCGAGGCGTATTGGCGTGAACTTCTTGGTGAGAAAGTTAGCGTTTGTGTTGTTACGGATAACCGCTGGACCATTCCGGGCCTGCACCTCGCCGCGTTTGCCGATGACCTGGCGCGAATGATTCACGGTACAACGTACGAGCGTCCGCCCGTGACCGACGATGGTAAACCATGAAACTTTACCTGAGTGGAACCTTTGAGCGATAAACCGCTGGACATCCCGATTCTTACCGCTCGCAAACTGTGGCTATGGGCGGGATTGCTGTTGGGCATTACCCTGTTGTGCGTGCTGGCATATAGTTTTGTTGGAAGCACATCGCTGGGCGAGGAAAGTTTCTGGGCATCGAGAGTTTGGCGGGTGCGGGTGTTTCGCCTGTTGGCCGGAGCGGTGGTCGGCTCCGCTTTGGCCGTAGCGGGTATGGCGCTGCAGGGGCTGATGCGCAATCCTTTGGCGGAACCGTATGTGCTGGGCCTGTCGAGCGGGGCGGGGGTAGGCGTGCTCTTAGGGCCGCTGCTGGCGCAATGGACAACGATGCCTGGCTGGCTCAGTGCGCCGCTGTTGGCGCTGGCCGGAGCGCTGCTGACGGCGGCGATTGTTTATGCCGTCGCGCAGCGGCATGGCTTTCTTAATCCCTATGTGCTGCTCTTGAGCGGGGTGATTGTCAATGTTTTCAATGGCGCGCTGATTCTCGTCATCCTGCAATTTGTCAAGCAGACCGATATGATTCAGTTCATCGGCTGGGGCATGGGTAAATTGCCCGAATGGCTGTGGTTCGAGCCGCGATTATTGTGGTTGTGCGGTGCGGTGACGGCGGCGGGGTGGGCGGTGATATTTCTGCGCGGGTCAGCCTTGAACGCTTTGGGATTGGGCGATGATGTCGCCGCCTCGAGCGGTGTGGCGGTAGGTTGGCTGCGGCTGGAGCTTTTTATCGTTATCGCCCTGATGACCTCGGCGGCGGTATCGCTGGCCGGGCCGGTGGGTTTTGTCGGGTTAATTATTCCGCACGCCTGTCGTCTGCTGACCGGGCCGGACCATCGTTTGCTGGCGATTGTCAGCGGTTTTGCCGGGGCGATTTTTCTGATGTCGGCCGATACCTTTTGCCGCATTCTCGGCGAAGCGATTAAAGTGGGCGAACTGCCCGTCGGCGTCATCACCGCTCTGGTCGGCGGGCCGGTGTTTATCATTATGCTGCGGCGGAGCGAAGGAAGGGGGCGGCTATGAGCGAATATATTCTGCAGGCGAACGACCTGCATTTTGCTTATCACGCTCAGCAGGAAGTGCTCGCCGGCGTAAGTGTGAAGGCGACGGTGGGCAAATTGCTGTGTATTCTGGGTCCCAATGGTTCCGGCAAGACGACGCTGCTGCGCTGTTTATTAGGTCAGCTTGCGCCCACATCGGGCGAAATTTTGCTGGAGGATAAATCGCTGCACCGATTGTCTGCGCGCAAACGCGCCAAACGACTGGCGTATGTGCCGCAGTTTCCTCAGTCGGCGTTCACCATTTCGGTGATGGAGCTGGTGCTTACCGGCCGATTGGCCCATGGCGGAGTGCTGGGGCTGGCGGGTAGGCACGATCTCGATGTGGCCCGCGAAGCGATGAAGATGACCGATACGCTGGATTTTGCCGCCCGAACGCTCGGCGAGCTTTCCGGCGGTGAGGCGCAGTGTGTAATGATTGCCCGCGCCCTGGCTCAGCAGCCCGCCGTCATGCTGCTGGATGAACCGACCAGCCACCTCGATATCCGCAACCAGTTGAAAATCCACCGCATGATGGAGCGGCTGGCCCACGATTGGAAAATGTCCGTCGTGTGCGTCAGCCACGACATCAACCTCGCCGCCCGTTTCGCCGATGAGTTATTGCTGCTTCGCAACGGCCGCGTCATCGCGCATGGCCCCGTTGACGCCGTTATCCAGCCCGATTTGCTCAGTCAAACCTACGATGTGAATATCCGCCTGACCTATCCCGAAGGTCATTCCGGCCCCCTCATCTGGGCGCAATAAGTCCACTAATTTTTGGAATATCCTAATCATTTATTATGAATAGGTAATAAATGCAGAGGGATTCTTTTTCCAATAAATCCTCTAATCCGAGTCTGGTTATCACCGAAATTTGCTGCTGAATTTGCGATTTCTTTATACCGATAAAAAGAATGGAGAAACCGGACAATTATCCGGCTGCTCAATTGATGTTTAAAATGCTATAAATAGTCATAACTATTTATAATTAAATAAGTTATACATTAATAAGCTTTTTCGGTCGGGGTTTTTGACCAAAAATTTATGATTTTCTCGTTCCCGAAGTGTTTTCGACGGCTATTACCCTGATGGCAGGATAGTAGATTTGTCCGTAAGTTATTGTGTTAATTTAGATAAAGTTTGACATGACATCACACCCGGAAGGCCATTTCGATCCTTTGCAGGTTGAGCTATTTGTCCAGCTTTTGCAGGCCAATCGTAACCGTATTTATGCCTATATTCTCAGCCTGGTGACTCGTAAAAACGACGCCGATGACATCATGCAGGAAACGACGATAGTCATGTGGCGGAAATTTTCTCAGTTCCAGAAGGGGACCGATTTTATCGCCTGGGCTTTGGCCATTGCCCGGTATCAAGTGCTGAATTACCGCAAGAAAAACAATAATTCCCGGCTGCTTTTCGGGGAAACGGTTTTGGCCAGCCTGGAAAATGAATCCGCTGAAATCATCCAGCATTATGACGAGCGGATTGATGTCCTGAAAAAGTGCGTCAAGAAGCTTGGCGATAATGAGAAGCGTTTGATTTTCATGCGCTACGAAGAAAATTGTCCTTCTCGTCTTATCGCGGAACGTTTTGGTTACAGTATTCGCGGCATTAACAGGTCCCTGGCGCGTATTCATGATGCGCTGCTGCGGTGTCTGCGCAGAAATTTGGCGGTGGAGTAAATGATGAGCGATACCCGGTTGCCAGCCAGCGAAATAAGCGAACTGATTATGGCCGCCATCGACGGCCAGGCGACGGAAGAGCAGTTTTCCCAGTTAAATCAGCTTCTGGAAAAAGATGCTTCTTTGCGGAAATATTATCTCGAGTATGTTTTTGTTCATGTCAGCATCGCCGAGGATATAAGCTGCCTTTACGACGACGAAAGCATCGCGCGCGTATCCCCCAAAGAAGACACCATCGTATTTCGGGATACCGTCAGAAAAGATTTGCATGATTCCGCCGTTCGCCAGGCGATACTGGAAGCCGAGATTCGCCAACTCGCGCAGGACAGTGAATCGAAGCCGGCGCAGGCCGCCCCGGCGCACCGTTTCGGCCGCAAGGAATTGGTTCGCGGCCTGATGCGTATGGCGGCGATGGTGCTGGTAGCGGCGGCCATCATTTTGCTGGACCGACAGTTGTATCGCCAGGAAAAACCGGAAGTTCTGGCGCGGCTGACGGGAGTCGATAGCTGCCGTTGGCTCGGGGCGCTGACGCCCTTGACGTCGGGCAGCAATCTTACGGCCGGGCCGCTGGAATTGCAGCAGGGGCTGGCGGAACTGACGTTTGCCAACGGCGCTAAAGTGATTCTGGAAGCGCCGGCGCGCATTCTCTTGCAGAAAAGCAATGAAATTTATCTCGAACACGGCAAAATCGCAGTGGTGGCGTCCGGCTCGGCGATTGGCTTCGCCGTTAATACCGACAGCAGCCGCGTGGTGGATGTGGGCACGGAGTTTGGCGTGGCGGCCGCCGCCGGCGGGGAGACGGACGTGCAGGTCTATCAGGGCGAAGTGGCGCTGATTCCCGACTGGAAAAAGGATAGTTTCAAGGCGGACGAGAAACTCCGCGTTAAACTGGCGAAAGGCCAGGCGCGGCGTGTTCATATCGACCACAGCGTCGTCGAAATCAGCCATAATGATCTGGCTTTTGTGCGGCAGGAAGAATTCGCCCTGCGCCAGCGGGCGAAAAACGGCGATGCTTACGCGCGGTGGCGGGCGTGGAGTTATCAGTTGCGGCGCGATCCCAGCCTGGTGGTGTATTATCCCTTCGAGCGAAATGATCTGGAACCGGGAACCCTCTTTAATCAAGCCGCCGGCACCTTTGGCCAGATGAACGGCAAATTAACGACAGGGGAAGAATTCGGCGCGCCGCCCGTCTGGACGGAAGGACGCTGGCCGGGCAAGTCGGCGCTGCGATTCGACCGCGATAAGGGAAGTCAGGTGGTGACGCCCGCCGATATGGATTTCTGCCTGACCGGCGATATCACCATCGCCGTCTGGGCGCAGTCGCCGGGTAACCTTTGCGGGCACATTCTTTCCAACCGTGATGGTTTTGATGTTAATTATCAGGTGGCCTGGGGAAGAGTCAGTCCGACCCGAAGCCGCCTGCAATTCGCCCGGTACGTAACGGAAGAAAAGGGCAAGGCCTATACGCAGAAGAACTTGCGGCTTTCGGAAGAATGGCATTTGTTCGTCTTCACCTATGATAATAATATTGCCCGTTTTTATGTCGATGG
>CAZOCV010000181.1:0-7021 GCA_964578395.1 uncultured Pirellulales bacterium | reverse complement strand
TTTGTTGTAAGCGCCTTTGTTAAGCATGTCGGCCAGAAGTTTCATATCCAGCCGGGTCATTTCCAGTCCGTAAGCATTGCGTGTCGCCAGCACATGGGCCAGGGCGGTTTCCATGCCCATAGAGTCATGGCCGAACAGCACCACCCGCCGGCCGCGCAGAGCCACCGTCGTAACGGCGGCATAGCACCAGTCGATAAGGTTTTTAATGGTGGCCGGGGTTATCGCCGGTTCCATGCCCGTGTCGGCCCAGTTGCCCACGTTCAGGGCGGCCAACCGGCCGGTCTGCGCCAAAGCGCCGATGGCGGCATGGGAATACACCACGCCGGGCTTGGGGCCGCTGTTGCCGCAGGTCAGGTTCAGCGGCGTTTCGCGCGGGAACTGCTGCAGAAGTGAAATCGTCGTTAATTGCGGAAAGGCCCACGTATCGGGGACGCCCACGAGGATATCCACGCCCGCCTGGCGGAACTGCTGGGCGACAATGTCGGCCTGCGGTTCGGAATCGACCAATACGTTGGAATATACTACGGGGACGGGGGTTTTGTCCGGCATAACGACCTGGCCGCTGATAGCTTCGGCCACCAGCCGGATGATATTTTGCGCCCGCTGACGGCTGGCGGCGTCAATACGCGGATCACCGGGGGCGAAAACGCCGATAACGGGGGTTTTTGGCGTGGATTTTTTAACATCTTTTAACGCGGTGGCGGCTAGTTTAGCGGTCATAATAGTCTCCTGTGAAAAAATATACATTCCGTAGGGCGGCCGGCGTCATCGAAACAAAGCTGTGCCGCCATAAGCTGGTGGGGATTTTATACCGCCAATTGCAAATATGCAAGGTTGCCGAACGGGCTATTTTGTTCATGTTGTGGAAAAGGCATTTCGTGACGCGTCCGCCTAAGGCGGATTGCCCGCGAGCGTTTTTCGTGTAAAAACACGCTTGGCGGTTCAAAGATACGCGGGCAGGATGCCCGTGTCACCGCTTCCGCAACAGTCACTATTTATGCGGGCATTTTTTCAGGCACAGGAACCAGTCAAGAATTTTCAAATCTTTATCGCTTTTTTCCACGCGCTCCTTGGCGGCGCCGCAGGAGCCGGGCGGCGGCACGATCACGTCATCGCCCAGTTGCCAGTTGGCCGGCGTGGCGATGCCGTATTCGTCGGAGTGCTGCATGGCGATCAGGAGTCGTTTGACTTCGTCCATATTGCGGCCGTTGGAAAGCGGATAGTATAGTATCGCCCGCACGATGGCCTTGGGATCAATCATAAAGACGGCCCGTACGGCCTGAGTGTTGCTGGCCGCCGGCTGAAGCATACCAAACGCTTTGGATACTTCCATGGTCAAATCGCTGATAACGGGAAAATTCACCTCGATGCCTTTCATGTTCTTATAGGCGATTTTTTCCTTGATGGTGCGCAGCCAGGCGATGTGGCTGTAAGTGCTGTCGATGGACAGACCGAGCAATTCGCAGTTGAGGCGTTTGAACTCATCCGCCATGGAGGCGAACGTCATGAATTCCGTGGTGCAGACCGGGGTGAAGTCCGCCGGATGCGAAAAGAAAATGACCCATTTGCCCTTGTAGTCATCGGGAAACTTGATGTGTCCCTGCGTGGTTTCCGCCTCAAAGGAGGGCGCTTTTTCGCCAATTAACGGGAGTTTACACTGTTGTTCCATAACAAAAATTCTCCTTTCATGTTTGAAATATTATTTAGTTTTTGGCTACACATAAACACTTCAATTAACCACTGTTGCGCATAAGGGTTAAGCAACGAAAACGAGCCAATTCCTGCAAGGGATGCTATGTATCGAAAATTCAATTGTCAAATTTACGCGCATTCATTTCCTTGATATTAAGGAAAATACCGGCGGGAATTTCATGGCCGTCGCTTATAACTGATTGAGTTGAAACAAATTACAGAGGTAGGCGGTTTTTGAGAAGACGCTTGATCGGAAATGATGAAAGTTAATTCTTGTTTGAATTATAAATCCATATTAGTTTGTGGGATGATGCTGATATGTCTGCGGATATGAAAAAACGGTCAGGCGCTTCAAGGTTATAGTCTCCGAAACCCGAATCCGCATTTTTGTTTCAAATTTGGATGGTATAGTAAAGGAAAACATGATGAAACTGGGATTGATTATTACTCAAACGGATTCGGAAACGGTTTTTAATGCTCTGCGGCTGGCTCTTTACAGTTTGCAGCAGGGAGATAGCGTGCGCATATTCCTTTCCGGCAAAGGGGTCGATATCGATAAGATTGAAGATGCGCGGTTTGATGTCAAAACGCAGGCGCAGAAGGTCTTGGAAGCCGGCGGCGAGTTTTTGGCCTGTGGCGCTTGTCTGAAGTTAAGGAACTCCGAAGGGTCGGATATTTGTCCCTTATCAACCTTGAAAGATCAATATGAGGTCGTTCGGGATTCGGACAAGGTTGTAACGCTTTGATAAGCTGATGGGATTAAAGGAGTCCTGTGTGATTACCGTCAACGGACTTTCAAAGGGCTTCAACGGCGTGAAGGCGGTGGATGATATATCATTTACCGTGCCGCCGGGCGAGTTGTTTGGTTTTTTGGGGCCGAACGGGGCCGGCAAGACAACCACCATCAATATGCTTACGGGACTGGCCCGGCCGGATGCAGGCTCCATACACATTGGCGGCGTCGATTGTACGCAGCACCTCCGGGCGGCACAGCATCTTTTCGGTGTCGTGGCCGATGAAAGTAATCTTTATCCGGAACTGACCGGCTATGATAATTTATGTTTTTGTGCGGCGCTATATGGAATGCCAAAACGCCAACGATGCAGCCGGGCCAGAGAACTTTTGGAAACGTTTGGCCTCACTCCGGCGGCGGACCGCAAGTTCGGCGGCTATTCCAGGGGGATGAAACGCAAGCTAACGATTGCGGCGGGCATCATACACGAGCCTCAAATTCTTTTCCTGGATGAACCCACAACCGGTCTGGATGTCGCCAGCGCCCGGCAATTAAGGCAATTGATTTCTGATTTGCACAAAAAGGGCACGACCATCTTTTTAACCACCCACTATATCGAGGAGGCGGAAAGGCTTTGCGGCCGCATTGTTTTCATTGTTGCAGGACGCATTGTGAAAACGGATACTGTTGAGAATCTGCTCCAGCCGATCCAAAACAGGCAGGTGGTCCAGATTGTATGCGCATATATCGATGACAGCATACAGAATAAGCTGGCGGAATCTTTTTCTGATCTGAGTTTTGTTTTTCCCCAAAAAGACCTAATTCAAATAGAAGCGGATCGTCCCATCCGCGCCGGAGCCGTGGTGCGTTTCCTTGAAGAGCAGGGAATCGAAGTATCCGAAGCCCGAAGAATGAAACTGAGTCTTGAAGATGTTTTTGTTGAAATTACAGGTATTGAGGCCGATGCGATGAAAAAAGAAAAGGAAAAAGCCGGGATGGGAGCAAAAGCATGAAGGCGTGGATTGCATTCTGGAACATCCTGGTCAAGGATATGCGGTCGTATTACCTCAAGCCGCCGAATATCAGTTGGGGCCTGCTGTTTCCGCTGGTTTGGGTAGTTATGTTTTTCATTCGCTCCGGTCTGGGAATGGAGCGTCTTGGCGATTTGCTTCCGGGGCTGGTGGCGCTGAGCATCCTCTTTGGCACGACCAGCGTGCTTGCGGTAACGGTGACGTTTGAAAAAAAGGGGCGTTCCTTCGAGCGGCTGCTGCTGGCGCCTATTTCGTTGCAAACACTTATGCTGGCGAAAACGTCCGGAGCCATATTGTTTGGAACCTTAAACGCCCTGGTTCCTGTTTTCATTGCCATGTTTTTAACGGATTTGTCAGCCATAAACTGGGCGATCCTGATTCCCGCCATGATACTTATCGCCGTCAGCTCCACCTTCCTGGGCCTGTTCATCGCCGTTTCCGTAAAAGAGGTTTTTGAAGCACAGACCTTTTCCAATTTTTTCCGCTTTCCGATGATTTTTCTTTGCGGATTGTTTTTTCCTCTGGAGCAAATTCCCATTTGGCTGCGTCCCCTGTCGTATGCCTTGCCCCTGACCTATGGCGCCGATATTCTGCGCCGCGCCCTGGGCCAGGTCGGCAGCATGTCGCCGCTTTTGGATTTCGGCCTTTTGGCGGTGTTTTGCGTATTATTGTTTGCCGTCAGCTTGAGAAATATTCGAAGGAAGTGGATTGCCTGATTTCAAATAGCGACAGGGGAGGATGATGGATAACGTACCAGGGTTGCGTCTTTTCGGGCGTTGGTATAAAAAAAGATGGCCGTCCGCTCCTGTTCCGGCCATCTCTAAAGAAACCCTCAAAGGGTTTATATATCATCAGGGAATGATTTGGGCTAAATCATTCGGGTGAACTTCCTCCACCGTAAGATCGGCGTAAATAATCCGGTAGGTTCCGCCCGCGGCGGGGCGGTAATAAAAGACAGGCTTATCCACATCATTAACGGTTACATTTTGTCCCAGATAATGGGAATCGCAATCTTCGGGTAAACTCCGGGCGAAAATCAGTCCGCGCGCCTGCGTGACCAGGAAGGAAAGAATTTCCGTCATGCCCGGTGTTTGCGGGCGCAGCGTAATGAATTGCCACAAAAGTTTCTGCGGGGTATAACGCATGGCCGTCTGGTTCAAGGCCGATGCCGTCAAATCGTCGGGATAATGCCCGCCCGTCAGGTCCGTAAAGGTCTGCAACGCTTCGAGCAAATCAGACTCTGCCGGCTCCGAAGCATTTAAAATGAGTGTTTGCACCGCGTAATCTTCGGGAATCCGGGTGTCGAATAGTTGCTCATCTACAGGCGTATCGAAACTGAATTTCACCAGATCAATCGTGCAGGGACAACCCGTTATGGGTTCGATGGTTATCTGCATCCGCCGCAACGCGAGCGTATCCTTGTCCGCCCATAAGAAAATCAATGACTGAGGTGTCCATATCTGATAGGACAAAACTTCCTTACCGTCGAGTTCGCTCAGCCCCAGTGCGACAACCTTGTTTTCGCTGTTTTGCCGTGCAATTCCGATTTGCCGCCGCAATTCAAACACCCAACCCGTAACAATCTGCGGCACGGGCGCCTGCGGCATGGGATCAAAATCAATTTCCATCGCCGTTTTAAATTCCGGCATCATACCCACCATGTGGGCATCCGTGGCGTCAATGAGATAATTGATTCCGGTATCCAGTTCCAGGCGAAGCTTGCCGGTGTCTTTATAAAATACTTCGGCTTCGATTTCCGGCAGACCGGCCATATGGAATATCGCGTGGCAGGTCGCGCTACGAGCCTGAAGCAATGGCTCGACAATCCGGGCGAACGCCGCGTTGGGGTTATTAAATTTCAGCCAGCCTAAAATCGCGCCGAAGATGGCCAGAGCAACGGCAATAACGGCGGCCATACGTCGTACAGATAGAAATATTCTGCGAGACAAAGGAGTTTTTAGCTCAGCCCGCAGCACCCTTTGCAGAACCTCCGCGGGAGGGCCGACAGGGATAGTTCTTGCCTTAAGCTCGCGTACGGCCTGCTTAAGCACCAAATGTTGTTTGTTTGTCCAATTTTCGTTCATATTATATAATCAGAAAACTACCGTTCTTATTCTGAAATCGAGATATTCAGCCAGAACTGAAAACTACTCTTCCTTACCCTCTCCGTCGAGCAACACCCTCAATTTATTTCGCGCTCGATGCAAATTTACACCCACCGTATTAATATTTTGTCCGGTTATCTCGGCGATGGTCTGATAACTTTCGCCGTCTAGGTACTTTAGGCAAAATACCTCCGCCTGATCAGCCGGTAATTGCCCCAAAGCATGCTGTAATTGCCCGGCGAGTTCCTTTTGTTCCGTGCGATAATCGGGTTCAGTATGCCCACGATCTATGGTCAAATTTTCATCTAAACTCAGTTTATTATTGCGCTTACGGCTTCTCAGGCAATCCAGCGCCCTGGCGACGGTAACTCGTTTGAGTAATCCTGGCCAGTTACGAACGGTTTCCCTTTGGGCGATTTTCAGGGCATCGAGAAAGGTTTCTTGGAAACAATCGGCCGCATCTGCTTCCCGGCCGAGCAGGCGGTAGGCTAAACGCCAAACCATATCCTGATTTTCGCGGACAACAGTTTCCCAGTCTATCATAAACCGGCTCAGGCTGGTCGGCCGCTTCCCCCGGTTTTGCCGATGTTACGGCGGTTTTCCGCCCATTTTTCGGCAGGCGTCCGATGGTAATCGGTATGCAAAGAACCGAAAAAACCCTCAATTCTTGCAGTTTCTCAAAACATTTTACGTAATTTTACTGGATTCGCTTTCAAAATGCACGCTAAATTGTGATAAGTGTCCATTTTTTATGGGTTTCGATACGGTAAAAATATTTTCACCGGTGCAGTGGGCATTAGTCGATTGCTCATACCCTACCGGACGGTATAATCAACCTTTTTACTAAGGATGTGAGTTAATTAAGCGGAGCTTGAGATGGAATTGTACCAAATCGTTCAAAAGCGAACATTGGCGAATAATCTAACGCAATATGAACTTTTTGCACCGCGGATTGCCAAGAAACGTCAGTGCGGTCAGTTCGTCATTGTCCGTGCCCACGAAACGGGCGAGCGGATACCCCTAACGGTTGCCGACGTTAATGCCGACAAAGGCACAATTACGCTGATTGTGCAGACGGTCGGCAAGAGCACGTATCAGATGAGTTTGCTCAAAGAAGGGCAGCGGTTTCAGGATGTCGCCGGGCCGCTGGGCTTGCCCAGCCATATTGATAAGTATGGCACGGTGGTGGTTGTGGGCGGCGGTTTGGGTACGGCTGTGGTGTATCCGCAGGCGGTGGCGCTGAAGGAACGCGGTAATAAAATTATCAGCATTATCGGCGCGCGGACGAAAGAGTTGATTATTTTAGAGGATAAGGAACATTTGGGCGGAGTCAGCGACCGGTTAATTATCACTACCGACGACGGTTCGGCGGGCATGAAGGGACTTGTGACCAACGCGTTGCAGCAGTTGATTGATGATCCTGCTACCAGCGTGGATGCGGTGTATTGCGCCGGGCCGGT
>CAZOCV010000180.1:4326-7082 GCA_964578395.1 uncultured Pirellulales bacterium | reverse complement strand
GAAAGATTACCCTGCACGGCCTGGACTTCACGGACGCTCAGGGCGACAAAGCGGTGGTCGATATTCTCCGGCGGATGGGCGCCGACATTGAGGTCAACGCCGACCATGTCATCATCCAACGCGGCCGACTCATTGGCGGCGAGTTCGATCTGAACGCCATACCGGATTCTCTGCCGGCGCTGGCGGTAACGGCGTGTTTCGCGGAGCGGCCGACGCGGTTTTACAATGTCGCTCAGGCACGTTTGAAGGAAACCGACCGCATCGCCGTGATGGCCGCTGAATTACAAAAACTCGGCGCATCCGTGGAGGAACATCCCGACGGCCTGACCATTCACCCATCGAAACTGCATCCGGCCCGCGTAAGCGGCCATGATGACCATCGCGTGGTAATGGCCCTCAGCCTGGCGGGTATGGCCCTGGACGGCCAAACCACCGTCGACACGGCCGAAGCCATCCATATCACGTTTCCCGACTATGTGAACCTCATGGCCTCACTGGGCGGTAAAATCCTTTTAGTCCCGTGATTTTCATACCTTGCCTTTGCTTCCACATTTTTCAATACTTTTTCCATATTACTCATTTGTGCTAAAACATATTAATAAGCTATATTGTTGGTTATTGATTGTTCTGTCGTTTATGAAATGATTGACATAACGCCGTCAGAAAAGAGATGAAAATGACGCCAACCCCGAAAAATAAGTTTTCCCACAATGAGTTGTTAGGCCAAATACTGCTGCCGGTTGACTTTGTCTTCGCGCCGTCATGGTGGTACGACCGTTGCGGAATCACCTTCGACCAGGACTTTTTTTATCATCCCGCCAAACGGGTCGAATCCGAACAGAAAATGGAAAAAGCCCTTAACGAACGCTGGGGCAAATACGGCCTGGGCCGTGACTATCAGCATCCTCTGCCGCAGGTCGGACCGGTGCATCTGGCGGCGGGCTATCTGCTTTCGGAAATGCTGGGCTGCCAGATTCAATATAAGGATGACACTCCGCCTCAGGTTCTGCCCGCGCATCAGGACAAACTCACCGTCGATGTCGATGCGGCGTTCGCCAGTCCGGCGTTCAAGCGATTTGTGCGCATGACGGACGACCTGAAAAAACAGCATGGCGGCGTCGTCGGCGATGTCAACTGGTCCGGCATCCTGAACCTGGCGATGGATTTACGGGGCGAAGCGGTTTTTATCGACCTGTTTGAAAAACCCGAGGAGTCACAGGAAGCGTTCAACAAACTGGGCCAGGTCATCGAAACCTTCGTCAAGGGCATCGAAAAGCAGACCGGGACCAGCAGTATTTCAGTAAACCGCACGGTGAAACATCTGCAAAAACCGGTTTTTCTGCATTCGGAATGCTCCCACACCATGATCTCCACGAAAATGTATGAAGATTTTATTTTCAATCTCGATGCCGAGTGGTCCAAACGCTATCGCCCGTTCGGCATTCATTATTGCGGCGCGGATCCGCACCGTTTCGCCGAATCTTTCGCCAAACTGCCGCACCTGGATTTTCTCGATGTTGGCTGGGGCGGCGATGTGGCCTTGCTGCGTAAACACCTGCCGGGCACATTCCTCAATATCCGTCTCAGTCCGGTTGAGCTAATTAACCAGTCGCCCGACGATGTGCGTGCCATCATCAAACGGCTCGTGCGCGACGCGGAAAATCCCTACCTGACCGGCCTGTGCTGCATCAACATGGATAAAAACATCGACGACGTAAAAATTACCGCCATCCTTGACACCATCGAGGAATTGCGCCAGGAATACCGCCAACAACTCACCCCGACGTCATAAGCTGTTTTCGCGGCTTTCGGCCAAGTGGGAAAATATAAATCACGACAATAAAAAAACCGGCTGTTCCCATGGAACAGCCGGCTTTTACGTATAAAGCTCGCCTCAAGCTTTCAGCAT
This sequence comes from uncultured Pirellulales bacterium, assembly GCA_964578395.1. GTDB lineage: Bacteria > Planctomycetota > Phycisphaerae > Sedimentisphaerales > SM23-30 > JAFGBA01. The sequence continues at coordinate 5,173 of CAZOCV010000180.1, read as the reverse complement.
CAGAATTGCAAAGTCCATGAATGCTGCAGACGAACAAGGTCGCCATCGTAGAAGTTGTTCACGCGAGCGCCTTTGTACTGGGTGTCAAAGTACATCACTTCCAGACCGGTCCACAGGTACTTGCTGAAGAAATACCGGCCGTTGGCGTAATAGACGGTATTGCGTGCCCGCATGCCGTCGCCAATATCGGAATTCTGCGGGTTATCCACCATCATACCGACATTGAACTTCCAGGATTCGCAGGGGGTAATCGTAAACTGACCCCAGCCGCCCATGGCTTCGATTTCATCGAGGCGTCCGGGCGCCGTGCTGGCGTTGGACATCTGACGAATGCCCTGATAGATACCGCCTTCACGGGAATCAATATTCTCACCGACGAACATTTCACCGCTGAAATCCAACCAGTTGCAAACCGGAAATACGAAATCGGCGTTCATGGACCAGGTATGCACTTTTTCATCCTGGCCGGCGCGATTTTCGGTGAAATTGCCGTCGAGATCCGCATCATCTACGTCCGCGTCAACTTCTTCCCGACCATAATGGCCGCTGACGCCGAAAACCATCTTCTTGCCGTCCACCATACAACTGGGCATGGTCATGGCCAAACGCGCGGAACCCGAAGGACCGGTATCCGTACCGTTATCATACGCGCCCACCGTGAGATCATTGTTGATTTCACGCTGAACCGCAAACTGCGCCCTAAGCTCGCAATCATCCATGTTCCACCAGCGATCATATCGAATCTGAGGCTGACGGAAACCAAGGTTACCCATGGCGCCGCCATAAGAAAAGTTCAGCGTATCAGGGAACAAGGGTGAAACGATTTCCCATTCCTGGCCGAATAACA
>CAZOCV010000180.1:0-4316 GCA_964578395.1 uncultured Pirellulales bacterium | reverse complement strand
AGTCAGGACCGGTTACTTCACCAAACGCCCGCCGCATACGCAAGGCGGCTTTATTTTCCGTACCCTGGCCGTAAAAATCCGTTTCAATAACGCCGCGCACCTTGGCGTCGCCGATATTGGGGGCGGTAACTATCGCTCCCAGCCGGGTTTGTCTGGCCGTCACCGCGAAGCAGTCATCCGAACGCGTGGTGCTGTTTTCCGGTAACGCCCAGAAACACAGATCGCCGCCGCCCTGCCCTTTGGAATCATCCCAAATGGCATCCAGCTTGACATAGCCGTAGGGTTTAATGGACCAGCCGGCCGGCAGAATAAAGCTGCCGCTTTCCGCACCTTCACTGGCGGCAGGAATATCCTTAATCGCCTGGGCCATTTCGGCCTGATAGGACGTTCCCTGTTCTCTCAGTTGCTGCAGTTCCACACGAAGCTGCTTGACTTCATCCAGTTCAGCCCGCAACTGGCGAATTTCCTCCTGTGCCTGCTGCAATTCCGTTCGCAGCTCCTGCTCGGACGCCGCTGTCGGCGTCGCCATCACCAGCACCCCCAGTGCCAACACCATTGCCAGCACTGATAAATGCATTTTCAACATACTTTGTACTCCTTTCTGAGTAATAAACGGACAATCCGTTACACTTATCGTTTGAAAACTTACTACAACGTCGTACCCTGACCGTACCGGAAAAATATAAAGATAAGTCGCTACACCGGTAACAGACCGTTGTTTACATACCTCAACAATCGGCTTAACCGATAAATTGACTGAAAAAAAAGCGGATTTTCGCCCCAGAAAATCTAAAAATATGCAACTCCTTATAAATAAAGAAGTTGCATTGAATAATCATGGCCTCATCGCCAATTAATACATGTTATTATTGGAATATAATCCCTATAAACAAAAGGAATTCATATCCCTTATATTACTATATTTATTCGATAATAATCTTCCATAGAGTCTGTTTGACCTGAAGGCCCGCCAATCAGCCGATGGCCTCGTTACCACGTTCACCAGTGCGAATACGGATGCACTGGGCAAGATCGAGGACGAAGATTTTGCCATCGCCGATCTCGCCGCCGTTGGTACGCGCCCCGGCGATGATGGCGCTAATGGTCGGCTCGACAAAGTCTTCGTTCACCGCAATCTCCAGGCGCACTTTCTTCAAAAGATTCACCTCCATGTCCACGCCTCGGTAGCTTTCGTGATAGCCCATTTGCTGGCCGCAGCCGAGGCTGTTGGTGACGCTCATCTTATAGACCTCGGCCTTATAGAGCGATTGTTTCACATCGTTAAGTTTTTCGGGTTTGATATAGGCGATAATCAATTTCATGAGTTTATATTCCTTTTATTGACGCCGTTTTGAACCGGCGGAGTTGAAGGCATCTGGCCTTCGCATCTTTCTGTTTTTTGTTTTTCACGCACACAAACGCACGGGCAGGATACCCGCGACACAATTCTACTGGTTGCTGAACACCTGGAATCCGGAATAGGCCTCCATGCCGTGTTCGCCGATATCGAGGCCTTTGAGTTCCTCCTCGCGGCTGGCCCGCAGACCAATGGTGACACGCAGCAGAGCAAACAGGCCCAGACCCAATCCGAACGCCCAGACGAACGCCGTGGCTATGCCCAATAACTGTACGCCCAATTGTACGAACCCTCCGCCGTAGAACAGGCCGCCATCGAGATTAAACAGGCCGCAACTGAGCGTACCCCACGTCCCGCACACGCCATGCACGCTGACAGCGCCGACCGGATCGTCGATTTTCAATACGCGGTCGATAAACACGACGCTCAAAACCACCAGCACGCCCGCCACCAGACCGATGGCCAGCGCCCCCAGCGGCGAGACCGTGGCGCACCCGGCGGTAACGGCCACCAGGCCGGCCAGAGCGCCGTTGAGGCTCATGGAGGCGTCGGGTTTTTTGAACATTATCCACGACGTCATCATCGCCGCGATAGCGCCGATAGCGCCGGCGAGGTTGGTGGTCACGGCGATGCGGCCGATGGAGCCGTCGCCGATGGTGGTGCTGCCGGGATTGAAACCGAACCAGCCGAACCACAGGATAAACACGCCCAGCGCCGCAATGGGAATATTATGGCCGGGGATGGCGCGGGCTTTGCCATCGGGGCCGTATTTGCCTGTGCGCGGACCGAGCATAATCGCACCGGCCAGCGCCAGCCACCCTCCGATCGAATGAACCACGGTCGAGCCGGCAAAGTCGCAAAAGCCTTTGAGTTCCAGCCAGCCCTTGCCGGCATCGCCCAGCAGCAGGCCGCCCCAGGCCCATTTACCGAAAATCGGATAGATGAACAAGCTGATAAAAAAACTGTAAATCAGATAACTGACAAACTTGGTGCGTTCGGCCATCGCGCCGGAAACAATCGTCGCCGAGGTCGCCGCGAACACCGTCTGGAAAATCAGAAAGGTGAAATTCCAGTCGCTGCCGGACGGATCGGTCCCCGCCAGGCCAAAAAGCGATGTGCCCATCCAGCCGCCTTTGCTCGCGCCGAACATCAGGCCAAAACCTATGACAAAAAACGCCACGCTGCCGACGGAAAAATCCATGAGATTTTTCATGAGGATATTCACCGCGTTTTTCGCGCGGGAGAAACCGGTTTCCACCATGGCGAATCCCGCCTGCATGAAAAACACCAGAAACGCCGCGATACACGTCCAGACGATGTTTAAATTCGTTTGTAATGTATTGGCAATTTCGGCAATATCCGGCCCAGAAGGCTTCTCCTGCCCGAACGCCCTACCGGCCGTCAGTATTAATAACATTATCACGGCGCGTACGATGACCGTCCTAAGATTTCGCATAGGTTTTATCCTTTCCAGTGATTTCGTCATTCCCGCGACGACGGGAATCCAGTAATTTTATTTTTAGCGACGGATTACACTGATAGTCACTGATTATATCATTAATTTAATTCTGACTTTGGCTTCTATATTCTTGAATTCTATTTAAATCAGTGTTCATCTGTGCAATCTGTGGCTAAACTTTTCACGTCTATCCAAAGCAAATATCGATTAAAAACTCACACTCACGCTCACACCGCCATAAAGAACATCGTCGGGATTAACGCTGTCATCCATCGACACCTGAAAGTTCAGAAACGGTGCGACGGTAACGCCGCCGATGTCGGCGCTGGTCGATACGCCGAAGGTGGTATGGCTCCAGTCATTGTCGGAGCCGAACATGCCATCGTTATAAGCAATGTCCCATGACCACGTCAGAGACATGTCCGTTTGCGGAACAGGCGTATCGCAACTGAGGGAAAATATGTGATACATTCCTTCAACATCAATACCAGGGTTTTCCTTATTGGCCCATAATCGTCCCACGTAATAGCCGGGAACAAGATAACTTTTCCCAAGAGGAATCAAACGAGGAAACGATAGTCCGGCGCCGACTTCTTCGGTATCGGGCACCAATTCAGAACTGACCCGTGGAAAGTCGTAATAAATATAATTGAACGACATATCGAAGGCGTAGAAGTCCTTCTCGAAAAAAGAGGTTTCATACGAAACGGTATAATCAACTTCGGTCGTATCCTGATTGGCGCCGCTGCCGCAGGGAATGGAACTCCAAACATTTACATTAAAACCCGACTCAAACAAATCGGCACTCACACTGGGCTGAAACGCCGCCCGGCCATTGAATAGTTCGTACCCCCGCCAGATATACTTGCTGACGTAGGTCGCATCGGCAGTGACGGCCAATACCGGCGATGTCTGCTCCTCGGCCCGGTCCTCCTGCCCCCGAACCGCCGCCGTTTCGCCAAATAACAAAACCATACCGCATACCATCATGCGAATTGTCACTTTCATAGCCAACGTTGCTCCAAAAATTAAGTGTCACGTAATACAAAACGACTTGGTTGCAACAGTAACAAAATTTGTACCAAAATATTTTTTCACCTTATTATTCTCATATCTTTAAGTGAAATAAGGACTTATGCTCTTAATAACCCTAATTGAGAACAATCCGTTTAAGTTACCAAATTGTAATATTTTACATAAATTACTACCGTTACGTATGATTTATCAATTTAGCTAATGGTTGTAATCTCGTTCTTTTAGGTCTAAAATGTTTCGTCGAGATGCAGAGAACTTCCATGAATAAAGGCACTTACATATTGTTGCTGTTGTTGCCGGCCGCACTGCCTTTGTCGGCGGAGGAGGCCTTGTCATGGCGATACGAAGCAGCCCCGCCTCTGCCCGGCGCCACGGTCGGCCATGCCGCTACGGTACTTAAGGATGGCAAAGTGCTGGTAACCGGCGGGCTGGGCAAGCTGTTTGGCTTGCCGCTGGCGGTGGATA
>CAZOCV010000179.1:0-7140 GCA_964578395.1 uncultured Pirellulales bacterium | reverse complement strand
TTTCGTGGCCTTCGTGGTTAAAAATCTTAATATTATTATTCACCACGAAGGCGCGAAGGGCACGAAGCAAAGGCAAAAGATTTTAGACAGGATGAACAAGATTTACAAGATGGCAAAAAAAGGCTTTCGGCTTTCATCCTGTTTATCCTGTAAATCCTGTCAATGGGCTTTAAAGGGTTTTTCAGCGCAATCAGTGAAATCAGCGTCTAATATTCTTCGCGGGCGGCGGTCTCTTTCGGGCAGTTCGAGCGGCGCGCTTGGAGGCGGTACTCCGAACGTTCTGGTCCGATAGTATGGCCCTTGCATCTCTCCAATCGCGGCCTCCAAGCGGTCGGGCGGCAAGCCTGGAGGTCCGGTAACGTCTGCTAGAAGGGCCCGCGGCCCCCCTTACTAGGTCGCGCGGGTTGAGCTAACTAGGTCGCGCTGGGTCACCTAGCTAGGTCGCAGGGCTAGACCTTACTAGGTCACGGGTCGAGACCTTACTAGGTCGCGCCCCTGACCCTTACTAGGTCGCGCCTCCTACCCTTACTAGGTCAACAACCCAGACGTAGTAAGGGTTTGGCAGTGGGCTTGAAGGTTCCGGCCGGCTACGTTGAATGTCTTTGCCGGGCCAGGAGGAGCGTTTTTTCGATAACATTAAACGTCTCCTGGCGGCGGTTGCGGGGTGAGAGGCCGCCCGCTTATAACAGCAGCGTTTAGCAGCGTCATCAGCGTCGAAAAAATTGGAGGCCCCGGATGCCGGTGAAGAAGCGTTGCCGCTGATGGTGCTGATGTCGCGGCCAGAAACCTTAGAAAATCATAGACAGGATTTACATGATGGACAAGATTAAAATCAAAAGCTTATTCTTCAAATCCTGGCCATCCTGTTGATCATGTCTATTCATGCTTCCGGGCGGCTGGGCGGCGGGCGTGCGAATCGTTGGCGGTGTCGGCGGTTTTATCCGGCGGTGCGGCGTGATTGTCCAGTATCCGTTCGGCGAGGGCTTCGAGGAGGATGTCCCTGGGATTGTTCTTTCGGCCCCGGATGATACAAAGGATCGCCAGCACCAGCGTAAGGCTTTGAGTGACGGCGAAGATCATGGCCATTTGAATTCTTTGGACTACCTGTTCGGCGGGCAGCGGCTCGAGCAACCTATGGTCAAACATATACCCGGAAAAGCAAAAGCCCACCAGCAGGAGGATACCCACTTGCAGATAATGCGGTTTACGCCGCCGCTGGGTGCGCAACTGGGCCAGGGCCTTGGCGACTTGATCATCTTCAAATACAGGCATGAGGGTTGTCTCCTTTTCGTCAAGGGAAATAGGTTCTGTTATTATATCGCGCCGGTGCGGTTATGGACAGCACTTGTCGTCATCCTGGCCGGAGAGCAAGTCATGCTCGATGGTAACGGTTCTGCTGCTGGTTTGCGGCGGGTTGGGCGGCGTGCGAGGCTCAGCGGTCTGAATATGGCTGGTCTTGCCCTGCTCGGGGCCGTGGGGTGTCAGGATATATTGGTTGCCCTCGCCATCCTGGAGCAGCAGACGAGGGCCGTTATCCAGGATTTCCAGCCAGATCTGAGCGCCGGTGTGTTTGTTCCAGAGGTTCAACGTGGGACCATCCTGAGCCGCCACCACATTGATACCGGAGTGGTTGCAGGCATCCTGCATATGTAGTCGGGTGCTGCCTAAGGAGGTGTTAAATATACCCCCATGTCGGTCGGGATCGCCTGGATCGTCGAGGAAGACATGCTGGGATTTAAGGGAATCAACGTTGAGATGGGAAGGATCAGGCTTAAAGTGTAAGAAGACCACCCAACCGAGGATCAGGAGACCAAAGATAATGTGATGATATTTGATATTTCGCTGGGCGGCGGTGATATCCTGTTCGAGTTGGGCGAGGCGTTCTTCCGTGGTCATGGCTTGTATCCTTTATGGATGGGCGGCGGATTGTTGCTGCCGGGTTGGCTCTCAGGCGTAATGAAGGCGGGTGTTTCAAGGGTGGTCCCGGCGGCTTCTGCCGGCGGTTCGGGTTGCTTTAAAGGCTGGTGGGCCTCGATCTGGGCCTGGAGCTTGCGGATTTTCCGCCTCAGACGAAACTGGCTGCTGAAATCACTGCCAAACGAACCGGCACAGAGGAGGGTAATAATCAGGAATCCGGGAAAGGGATCATTATTCGGGGAGAAATGGAAAAGGGCGAAAGTGAAACCCCACGCCAGAAGGGACATCGTAAAGTTGCCCCAGATGCTGAATCGGCGGGGACAAAGCTCATATAAGACTTCGCGAGGGGACAGCGTAAACATGGCGGCCTCCGATTAATAGCTTAAAACCCGAACTTGCAGAGCCTTCCGGCCCCGCAGATGAGATGGCATGTTACCTATCGGGCACATTTAATGCAAGGATGAAACCGGACGGAAGACAGAAGCGGCGGCAAGGGCCAAAGGCAAGCCCCTGGTGAAAAACCGGGGTGCGGCGGTTATATTCCATCCGCCCCCCATCGGCAGAAACTCCGGCGTATCCGCCGGGGCGGGGGGTTGTGCCGCTGTGTAGTTTGGCCGTCACCGGCCAAGGTTTATGGTTTCGCCATGGGCAGCTTTACCGTCGGAATCTTGGGCGAGGACGCCCAAGCCACTTGCGTTGGGAGTTCAAGTTTCAGGGCGTGTTGCCCAAACGTGACGAGGGCATCCTGCCCTCGATTTTCCCAATCGCCAACCGTGTTTGTGACGCGAAAAAGCACGCGGGCAGTGATGCCCGCGTCACGTGACTGTCTCGCTCCGTGGCAGGCGGCAACGACGCCGGGTTACGTCCACAACGCTCGCGGCGTTAAAGCAGCCCTTGGCTGTCTCGCTCTGTGGCAGCGACCAGCGGGAGCGGTTCAGCGGCAGAACCGGCGACAGCTTAGAAGGGCCTCCGGCCCCGCGGGCAGGGATGCCCGCGTCACGTTGGGGCATCAGCTAACTACTTATTATAAAACCACTTACAATCTTCACGGCCGCCGGGGCCGCCTTATAGGACGTTTACGGACCGCTGACGCCCTGCCGGGGCCTGCTCTTGGTGCCGGTAAGTCCATGGTCTTGGCACACGTAAGTGCATGGACTTAGCACCCCTAAGTCCATGGTGTTAGCATCCCTAAGTGCATGGACTCGCCCTCGGTCAGTGCCTGCGCTGGCGCTGCCGTGAGCAGACCCGCACCACGGTTGCAACCGCTTTCAGGCCGGCACAAACCCAGAGCCTCGCCGCCGACGCTGACGGCCATCATCACCAACGATGACCGCCGCGCATCCTAAAAACTATCCACGACGATAAACGATCTATATAAACCCGACGAAAGGCCCCCGCGGGGCCCGCCCATAACTGATTACCTTATCGACCCGCCCTTAATGAACTCTTTACTTTTTCCGGAAGTTTTTTTCTGATAATCTGCCCGCGGTAACATCAAAATCAACGGGATGGTTTATCTGCATCATGCACATGGGCTTGTTTGGCAGATATTATATGCATCTGCGGCTTAAGCAGATATATGATAGCAGATATGACTATAAAGAAAAGAAGCAGGCTTGCAAAGATTATACCTCCGAACCCGATACCACCGAAGGGGAAGCGAAGCAAGATCAGCATCATACTTCCGCATAGAAACAATATTCTACCTTTGGCTTGAAGGCGGAATGATAAACCAAAGACGGCCAAAAAGCACGTTACCCACCAGATATCATTGATCTTTTGGTAGTACCGATAGGAATCATATTGCATGTACCCATCCGTGCAGATGTATCTCGCCCAGTTCAAGATGTATGATGGCACACCGAGCAAGCTCAGTATCGCCACCGCCTTGAGCCGCCGTATATTATCAATTTTTACTTCGTTCGGATCTTTTAAGATGGCAATTAGCGTCGCTCCAAGACCCACGATATATGCCAATAACGTTGCTGCACCAACGATTACACCCCAGCCAAGTCCACCTCCATCGTCACCGCCTGGCCATTTATTACCAGCATATTCAAAAGGGAAAATCAATAGCATCATAATAAACGCGCTGATCCCTGTGAAGAGACGTTGGATCTTTTTTGACAGCATACTCATAACGGCACAAAGAAAACAAACAGCGCATTGCCGAAGATAAGGTATGACAAAATCGTATAGTTGGCCATTTATGCCGTTACCGAGGGTCAAGGCCAGAAAAAACAAAATGAGGGAGAAAATACAAAGAAAAATATTCATCAGACGGGCTCCTCTTTGGTAGTTTTAGAAGCCTTTTCATGGGCATAATAATACTGTGTTACTGAACAAGTTATTAAATAGTTTTACTGTCAATGTCCCGCAGGTCGAACAGACTCCGCAGTTGAAGGTACATTATACCGGCAAGGCGGGAGGGGGACAAGGGCCAATGGCGGGCACGGCCCGCCCTACCTTCATGTCTCGCTAACCATGCAGGCGGCAACGACGCCGGGTTACGTCCACAGCGCCCGCGGCGTTAAAGCAGCCCTTGGCTGTCTCGCCCCGTGGCAGCGACCAGCGGGAGCGGGTTTGCGGCAGAATGCTCGCGGCGATTCGGTCCAGCCCTTGGCTGGCGGGCAATAACATGCTCACGCGAGCGTGAGCATGGCACCCGGCGAAGAACCGCTTGCTCTCGCAAGGGGCTTTCATCGTGTCTCGCCCACGAAGCAGGCGGCAACGACGCCGGGTGAGCGGCAGAACCGGCGACAGCTTAGAAGGGCCTCCGGCCCCGCGGGCAGGGATGCCCGCGTCACGTGGCTGTCTCGCTCTGTGGCAGCGAGGAACGCAGCGGGTATGCGGCACAGCGACCGCGGCGTTAGAAGGGCCTTCGGCCCGGATTTTTGTTGCATGTTGGGGGTAAAGACTTTAGGCTATTCGCTTTATATGTGAAACAGCACTGATGGAGCAGTACGATACCTGTTATGAACACCACAGCGGTCAAGAAGGTCATTGGGACGTTCAGTTTCAGTCGGGGCGTGCATCCTCCGCACCACAAGGCACTTACAGAGGGCAAGGCCGTCGTGGCGGTCAGCTTCCAGGCCGGGGACCGGGTGGTCGTGCCCATGTCGCAGCATCTGGGGGCGCCCTGCCAGCCGGCGGTGGAGGCCAAGCAGCAGGTCAAGGCGGGGGATTTACTGGGCAAGACCGAAGCCTTTATTTCCGCACCAATATATAGTTCCGTGGATGGGGTGGTGGTTGAAGTATCGCCGCAGCCGGCTTTGACGGCCGGAGGCATCCGCAAGGTGCTCAGTGTAGTCATCGAGGCGGCAGGGCCCCAGCCGGTGCGGAACTGGCAGGATGTGCCCGACGGGTTCACGCCGGATGGTTTTGCCCCGGAGCAGATCGTCACCAAGATTCGTGCGGCCGGACTGGTGGGTATGGGCGGAGCGGCGTTTCCGACGGCGGTGAAGCTTACGGCCAATCCCAAAAAGCCCGTCGATACGGTGATGCTCAATGGCTGCGAGTGCGAGCCGTTTCTGACCAGCGACCATCGGCTGATGGTCGAAGCGCCCGGGCCGATTGTGGCGGGGCTGCGGCTGGCGATGCGGGCGTGCGGGGCCAAACGCGGGATTATTGCTATCGAAGATAACAAGCCCGATGCCATCAGCGTCATGCTGGCGGCGATGAAGGATGTGCCGGGCGTGCAACTGGCGATTTGCCGGACGAAGTACCCCCAGGGCGGCGAGCGGCAGTTGATTAAGGCGGTGCTCAAACGCAATGTCCCTACCGGCGGGCTGCCGCTGGATGTGGGCGTGGTGGTATGTAATGTGGCCACGGCGGCGGCGATAACCTGGGCGGTCGTGCGGGATGAGCCGCTGACGGGGCGGATTGTGACGGTGACAGGCCGGGGCGTGAAGCAGCCGGGCAACTTTATGGCGCCGATGGGGATGCTGGTGAGCGACCTGCTGGACCGGCATTGCGGCGGCCTGACGGATGATTGCCAGCGGGTGCTTTTAGGCGGGCCGATGACCGGGCCGACGGCGTCGCGGCTGGATGTGCCGATTATGAAGGCGACCGGCGGCATAACGACGTTTGTCGCCGGAGAACTGCCTGAAGATACGGAAACGGCGTGCATTCGCTGCGGGCGGTGCGTGGATGCCTGCCCCATCGGGCTGGCGCCGACGACGATTGCCCATGCGGTGAAGGCGCGGGCGCTGGATGTCGCCATGCACTTCGATTTGCCGGCGTGCATCGAGTGCGGGTGCTGTACGTATGTGTGCCCAGCACGGATACCGCTGCTGCAGTATTTCCGGTCGGGGAAACAGTTGGTGCGAAAGATGAAATAAGAATAGAATTTAGAATATAGAAGCCAGAAGCAAGAATGAAGAGAGATTCTTCGTCCGCCGTGGGCGGACTCAGAATGACAAGAAAACGGAAGCATTTGAAATTGAAAACGTATGAGTGAAGCTGCTCCAACATCAAAGGTTTTTGTCGTAACGTCCTCGCCGCACTTGCAGAGCGCCTCGACGAGCCGGCGGGTGATGATCGAAGTGATTATCGGCTTGCTGCCGGCGACGGCGGTGGCGCTGTACCTGTTCCAGAAATGGGCGGCGGCGATTCTGGCGTCGTGTGTGATTGCGGCGATACTGACGGAGTGGGTTTTCAATGCGGTGCGTAAACGGCCGCAGACCCTCGGCGATTGTTCGGCGGCCCTGACGGGATTGATACTGGGATTATCGCTGCCGCCGACGCTGCCGGTGTGGATGGCGATTCTGGGATCGGTCGTGTCCGTCGCCATCGGCAAGATGGTCTTTGGCGGACTGGGCGGCAACATCTTCAATCCGGCGATGGTGGGCCGGGCGTTTCTGATGGCGGCGTTCGGCACGTTTATGACGACGTGGGTGATGCCGGTCAAAGACCAGCCCCGTGATGCAATGCAGGCCGTGCCGGTAACTCAGGCGACGCCGTTGGCGCTGGCCAAACAGGTGGTCAAGGATGCTCATAATACCGACAAACCTGCGAAAGACAAAGTCCAGATACTGGCGGTCAACGGTCATATTGCCGATATGTTCATGGGCAATATCAGCGGTTCGGTGGGCGAGACCTCCGCGCTGGCATGGCTGGTGGGCGGATTGTTTCTGCTGGTGCGGCGGACGATTACCTGGCATATTCCCCTGGCGGTGCTGCTGTCGGCGCTGGTGACGGCGGAAATCGCGTATTTAATCAATG
>CAZOCV010000178.1:0-7187 GCA_964578395.1 uncultured Pirellulales bacterium | reverse complement strand
AACCCTGTGGGGTGAAGATTTGTAGGGTGGGTCTGTGACCCACCGAATCGCGTGTCCGTTTCGCGGTGGGTCCAAGACCCACCCTACTTGGACTACGGATACAGTCAACCGTATTCAAAATGGTGCAGGGTGTATCCAAAATAATACAGGGTGTATCCAAAATGATAGTGGAGGTGTATCCGAAACGGACACATAAAAGAACAAGGGAAAAGATAAAGTAAAAGAAAAAAGAAAAGATAAAGAGTAACAGAGCGTTTTCTGTTTTCTTTTTAAACCCTGTGGGGTGAAGGTTTGTAGGGTGGATCTGTGACCCACCGAATCGTGTGCCCGTTTCGCGGTGGGTCGAAGACCCACCCTACTTGGACTACTTAAGCCCTGTGGGGTGAAGATTTATTCCGGCAGGGCGTTGACCAGGTCGCGGAAGGTCTGGCCGCGATGCTCGAAGTTGCGGAACATATCGTAGCTGGCGCAGGCGGGAGACATAATCACCACATCACCGGGCTGGGCGGCGTGGGCGGCTTCGGTTACGGCCTGGGAAAAGGTATCGACCAGAATGCACGTCGGGAACGCCGATGAAAGCCGCGTTTTGGCCTGTTCAATCGCCTGATGCAGTTGTGCCCGCACCGCGCCCAGCAGCACCGTCGCCCGGACGCCCGCCCCGCCGCGTGCCGCCCGCACCAGATGTTCGGCCAACGGGTCGAACGATAAATGCTTGTCGTAGCCGCCCAGGATAAACACTTTCGGCTCCGTGAAGGCATCCACGGCCACCATAACGCTTTCGGGCGTCGTGGCGATGGAATCATTCAGGAACCGCACGCCGCGCCGCTGCCGCACGAATTCCAGCCGATGCTCCAGCCCCGCAAACGCGCACAGCGCCGCCTCGGCCGCCGCGTTATCCACGCCGAACCACTCCGCCACCCGCCGGGCGGCGCAGGCATTGTCCTGATTATGCCGGCCGGGAACCTTCAGCGGCAGGTCCGTACACAGCCCCGCCCCGAACCAGGCCGTTTTCGCCTTCGTTAATTTCGCCCACCGGGCCACTTCCGCATCGTCGCGATTAAGTACGGCCAAATCGCCCGCCTTTTGGTGGGTAACAATCACCTGCTTGGCCCGAATATAATTTTCCATCGTGCCGTGGCGGTCCAGGTGATTGGGGGCGATGTTGGTCACGACGGCGACATGCGGGCTTTTGTGCAGCGAAGCCAGGTTCTCCAGTTGAAAGCTGCTCAATTCCAGCACGGCGATATCGTCCTCGGCGATTTCATCGATGCGGCTGAGCAGATTATCTTTGCCGATATTGCCGCCAAGCCAGATTTTTCCGTAACGCCGCCGTGCCTTGCCGCCGGCGCCTGCTTCCAGTACGGCCGCGGTCATCGCCGTCGTGGTGCTTTTGCCGTTGCTGCCGGTAATGCCCACCAGCGTCGCGGGGCAATACTGGAAAAACAGCGTCATTTCCGCCGTTACCCACGCGCCCGCGTCGCGCGCGATATTCAGATAAGGATTGTCCGCGGGTACGGCCGGATTAACGACGACGATATTCGCCCGGCGAAAATCTTCTTCCTCATGGCCGCCGAGGTGAAACGTGATATCCAGCCCATCCAGCCGGGCGACACTGGCGGCAAGCTGGTCGGCGGCGGTCTTGTCCGTGACCGTCACCTGCGCTCCGCACCGCGCCAGAAACCGCGCGGCGCCCACGCCTCCGCCGAACCGGCCCAGCCCCATCACCAGCGTGCGCTTACCTTGAAAATCCTGATATGGCAGTTTCATAAAATTACTCAGAATACCTGTTTTGATGCATTATATTGCTATTTGCTCCTGACGAAAGTCAGGCGTGTTTTACCGGCGATTATTATCGCGAGCGTTTTTCAAATCCGCTTTCATGTCGGCCAGCGCCTGACGAATGCATTGTTTCCAGTCACTGCCGAATTTTTGCACGTATTCCGGCCGCTCGTGGGCGCAGATAATCGACCGCGACGCATTCACCAGTACGCCCGATCCGTCCGTCCGCGCCCCGGCCAGACAATCAGCCGCCGTCGCCCCCTGCGTTCCATAACCCGGCACAAGAAAAATCGTTTGCGGATACGCCTGTCGCAACTGCCGGGCCTGCTCACCGGCCGTACCGCCCACGACCATGCCGATGTCGCTCAGCCCGCCGTCGCCGATATAATCTTTTTCCGCCCCGATGCGGGCCGTCTGGTCAGCGAGTCGCTGGGAAAACGTTTTACCTTCGACATCCGCGCGGTCCTGCAATTCGCCCGCCGACGGGTTGCTCGCCCGCACCCACACGAAAATCCCCCGCCCGTTCGCCGCCGCACATTTGGCGAAAGGTAAAATGCCGTCGCTGCCGGCAAAACCATTAATCGTAATAGCGTCGGGAATGCCTACCCTGGCCTCGACTTTTCCCGCCGGCGATTGCACGTGCCCGACGGCATACGCCGCCGCCGTGGAGCCGATATCGCCCCGCTTGACGTCGCCAATGACCAAAAGGCCCAGTTGCTGCGCTTCGGCGACCAGTTCATAATACGCCTTGACGCCCCACCAGTAAAATTGCTCGAAAAAAGCGATATTGGGTTTTACCCCTGCCGCCTGTCCGGCCGCCAGATGCAATAATTCGCGGCAAAACCCCCCGATGACCGCCGCCGCCGCCTCCGGCCCCAGCTCCGCCGCTGTTTTCGCCGGCCGAACCGCCTGCGGCAGCCGCTCCCACACCGGGTCCAGCCCCACCACCGCACAACTGCCGCACGCCGCCACCGCCGCCGTCAATTTATCCGAAAAATGCTCTACCATGAGATATCCTTATCCCAAAAACTATATATTTTCTCCTTACCATATCCTTTTTCTGCAAAAAAACAAGTATTCCGTCGTAGGGTGGATCTTCGACCCACCGCGAAACGGACGAACGATTCGGTGGGTTACAGACTTCCAATCACAAAATACGGTCCGCATGGCGTTTAATTATACGGAGTCAGCCTGTTGGGAGTTCCGCCTTAAGGCGGGCCGTTTGTCCTCGACGTCCGCACATCGCAAACGGCCAAGCTGAAGCTTGCACTCCAAACGCAAGTGGCTTGGGCGTCTCGCCCAAGATTCGGATGGTCAAGCCGCACATGGCAAAACAATGAATCTTGGCCGGGACGGCCAAGCCACATCCAAATCTCGACCGGGGACGGTTGAGCTACGCCGGCCGTTTCGGGAAAAAAACCAATCATTTTCTTTAATGTTGTGGACGGCCCCGTCCGATATATATCTCTGTGGATGAGAGGTCGGGGTCACGCAAGTGGCACTTCATCCGCAATCATTAGAGATGCACACACCTGCATCTCTATGCGCGTGGAACTCCGCCCCGGCGCATAAAAAAAACGCTTACACATGGGTGGATGCGTAAGCGTTTCCCCCGCGTTCGATGACAGGAAACTTTTATTTTGCCGGTTTTTCGAGTTTTTCACCATTAAGGACAGTGACAACGTCGCTGCCCTGGAAACCGCAACCATCCTTGAACTTTCCGGTAACGGTTATGGTCATCTCGCCCGTCTGCAATAACGGCAGGACGTCAGTGGTGAGGAACTTGACGGTCAGTTTGCCGGCGTCATCCGGGTCAATATCCATCTTGTCCGCGACGACCACATCCAGCAGGCGGATGCTTGCCTGGTCCACGTCGCCAAAAACCTTGCCTTCCGGCAGCGTGATATGAGCGGCGAACCACTGGCCCAGGGCGTCGGGATTGATGGTCTGCGCCGTGAATTTCAAGACAATGTCCAGCATTTCGGGTTGTGTCAGCGGCCGCCACAGCACCGCCACACTCTTGCCGCCGATATACGCCGCCCCGACAATCGCGCCATCGCTATCGACGCCATAAGCATAAGATTGCGTATAGTCGCCGCCCAAAAGTCCATGTAAATCCACGACGCTGTCGGCCGAGCCGGTCCACGCCAGGGCATGATAACTCCAGCCGGTATTAGCGCCGGTTCCATAACCCGCCTGCACGCCGCCGGCGGTCGCTACGGCCTGAGATAAGTAAAATCCCGCCGGGTGCAAATCCACCACCGATTCGGGCGTATCCCGCCACAACAGCGCATGGAACGCCCCGCCCGCCGCGGTGTACATCCCGTAGCCCGCCTGACCTTCATCGCCCGCGCTGCGCGCCCAGGAGGAAGAATAGCCCGCCGGATGCAAATCGACCACCGATGCGGCCGAACCCCGCCACAGCAAGGCGTGATTATCATAGTTGGCGTTAACGCCGCTGCCGACCTGCACGTCGCCCCATACGCTGTAAGCGATGGAAGACGTCATTGCCGCCGGATGCAAATCCACGCGGCTATCGGCCGTGGAAAACCACAACAGGGCGTGTTCCTGATAGTCCGTTGCCGGCCCGACGCCCATACCCACCTGGCGGTCCTGCCAGATGCCGTAGGCGGCGGTAGTGTCATAGTCGCCGCCGTGCAGATCCGTCACGACGCCGCCGGAACGCCACGCCAGGGCGTGATACGCGCCGCTATTTATCAGCGAACCATAGCCGGCCAGCACATCGCCGTAAATGCCGCTGACGGTCACATCACCGTATAAAAACGGCGTGACATCGGCCGTAGTGTTGGTGGCGCCATTCCATAAGAGAATGGACGCCGTAGCGAAATCGCTGGAGATCGCCGATACCGCCGCGTGCCCGCCGCTGAC
Organism: uncultured Pirellulales bacterium; assembly: GCA_964578395.1. Classification (GTDB taxonomy): domain Bacteria; phylum Planctomycetota; class Phycisphaerae; order Sedimentisphaerales; family SM23-30; genus JAFGBA01. The sequence continues at coordinate 2,519 of CAZOCV010000178.1, read as the reverse complement.
GCCGTAAGCTGCGGCCTGGGCGTAATTATCGTTCTGGAGGACCACGACTTCATACTCGCCCGGCTCGGCTGCGGCCCAGACGGGACTTGCCAGTATGATGGCGATGATAATGTAAAACCTGTTCATGAGTATTCTCCCAACCGGGATATTACGTTTTTTTCCAGGTTAAAGTTCCACGTATTGATCCGAATTACGCTCGAAAATAATTTTCGAACTTACGCCGGAAGGCAGCAGCCGGGAGGCGTCGGGCTTGATGACAATCGTGCCGTCGAGATTGGGTACGGAGCCTTCCCAGTCGTCGGCATAACCGACGTTGGTGCCGTGGAAGGTATCGCTCAGCGTCGCGGTGTCGTACATCGACAGAAGGGAGCCATCCACGTTGACATTGCCGCGTACGTCCACCGTGCCGCCCACCACCAGGCCGGTGACGCCCGTCGTAGTGTCCGTGCCGTTGGTGTTGCCGAAGTTGACGTTGAAATTCGGCGCTAACACGGTGGTCTCATAGGTATAACCGTGATTGAACACCGTATTGCCCGTGAAATAGAGCGTGTTGAGCTTCCAGCGAAAATCCGTATCCGGAGGAACGCCGGTAATCACCGGACCGTTGAAGGTGCAGTTTTCGAAGCGGATGTTATTCGTGCCGTTTCCGCTCACGTCAATGAACGTGACGCCATTGAAGGTGCAGTTGCGGAACAGGGCGTTGCGGCCGGCGGCGACCTGAATGCTGTCGTTATAAACTTTTGCCTCATAGACATGGCGATTGAATAAAATGCTGTTGGCGTTGAGCGGTTCCGAATAGCCGCCGGGGCCATGCGGGAAAAATTCCGGTATGGTCGTGCCGCTGGACGGCAGGTTTTTGAGCTTGTCCCCCAGTTCGTCGAGAATATAGGAACTGTCAAAATCCGGGATATCAAAATCGGGCTGGTCGTATTCGATGCCTTCGTTGGTCCCCTGGATATTTTCGATGGGGAATTCCGCTTCGCTCAGGGTTGTGCCCAGCGTGCCGTTGACCGTGGATTCCGGAGCGAGCGTCAGCGGCGGCGCTGCGGCCAGATTTTCCCATGTGCTCAGAATGTCGCCGTCAATGGTGCTGTCGCCGTTGATATACACCGGGCTTTTGCTGGCGATGGCGTATTTCAGCAGCGAATTGTCTTTCTTGATGGTGTAGCTGATGGCCACCGTCCGCGTCACCTCGCCATCCGAACCCGTGCTGCGCACCATAATCGTATGCGGATTGGCCAAATCCTGCTCGAAAATTACATTGGCCCGTGCGGTGTTCTGGCTGTCAAAAACCACCGTCGGCAAGGCCAGGGAGGCGAGCGTTTCGGAATCGGTGAAAACCACCGTTCCTCCATTAAGCACCGCGGAACCATCCAGGTGGGTTTGCGCGAAAAGGGCAAAGTTGACAAAGGTGGCTTCGGCCTCCCCCGTGGAAACCGTGTTAATGAAGGTTTTCGTCGCTTCGTCGGTGATATACTTGGTGAACAGGCTGTGCGCATAGGCCAAACCACTCTGGGCGGCGGCATGGGCGGCGCTGACTTTCTGGTGGCTGTCGGACATCTGCACGTTGAGATTGCTCATGCTCACGAACGACGTCGCCAGCACCGCGAACAGACAGACGAAAAAAATCGCCAATACCGAGCTGCCCCCGTATTCACGAAGTCGAGACGTCTTCACAACGTGCTCCTTTCGGAATGGGCTTTCCATAAAGAAATATCCGAATACTATAAATATATTTGTATAAAAGGTGTCAGGCTCGCCAAATCATTTCGGCGCATATTGCCCGTTTTTTACACCTTGCGTAAATTAACTCTATGATATGCCGGCGAAACAATCAAAGTTTGTCCAGTCAATTATTTATTTTATTTGAATTTCGTAAAGTGCTTGCCTTGCCCAGCCCCTGCGACCGTTAAAGTCGCTTTTTTCGTTAACGTTTGCCCCGAAAGCTTGAACAACAAACCCAAGTGGCTTGGGCGTCTCGCCCAAGATTTTGACGGTTAAACCGCACATGGCAATACAATGAATCTTCGCCGGGTGCCCTGCTCACGCGCGTGTGAGCATGTTTTGTCGTAGGGTGGGTCTCTGACCCACCGCGAAACTGGCCGTTTGCCCTCGACGTCCGCACATTGAAAACGACCAAGCTGAAGGGCGTGTTGCCCAAACGTGACGCGGGCATCCCTGCCCGCGTTCTTTAGTATCGCCAACCGTGTTATTGACGCGAAAAAGGCACGCGGGCAGGATGCCCGCGTCACAGCTACCGTTTGGGCAACATGCCCTGAAGCTTGAACTCCGAACGTGGAATTCCCAACATGGAACACCCACCGCGAAACTAAATCAGTTTTTCCCCATCGGCCCGGTCGTTCTCGCCGAGGTGTTTGAGCAGCCGCCGGCGAATCAGCGTTTCGAGATGTTTGCGCGCCGCGGCGCTGTTATCCTTGAGCGGAATCTGTCCGCCTGCCAGCGACGGGTGGCCGCCGCCCGTTCCCCGCCGGCTCACCAGCAGGTGCATAACCTCATCG
>CAZOCV010000177.1:0-7237 GCA_964578395.1 uncultured Pirellulales bacterium | reverse complement strand
CAGAGCAGTTCGACCGATTTTTACGACCTGCCGACGACGTGGGACAGCCGGACGGGCCTGTGGCGGGCGGATGTCTTGCTCAGCGAGGTGGGTTATTTCGAGTTCAAGGTGCGGGCGGAGTCAACCGACCCCCGTCGGCCGTGGGTGGTCTGGGCGGATGGGCCAAATATCGGCATCAGCGTAACTCCTTTGGAATACGGGCGTAACAACTCGATTTATTGCGCCTGGCTGCGGCAGTTCTGCCAGCGCAAGGACCGGGCGAGCCTGGTCGATGAGCCGATGGAAACGACCATTATCGACCTGGAAAAAGAAGGCGCGTTTGTCCTGCCGCCGGGCGGAAATTTTGAGCATTTTAAGCAGGAATTGCCCTTCATTATTAATGAACTGGGCATGAAAATCATCCATTTGCTGCCGATAAACCCGGTGCCAACGAGCTACGGGCGGATGGGCATGTACGGAAGTCCTTATGCGACAACGGATTACTTCGGCATCGACCATACTTACGCGACATTTAGCCGGTATAAGACCATCGAGGACCAGTTTATCGACGTGACCAGTACGATTCACGGCCTGGGCGCGAAGGTGTTTCTGGATATGGTCATTAATCATACCGGGTGGGCGAGTTCCATTCATTTTACGCATCGCCACTGGCGCAAGGTCGGGCCGGATGGGCAGATAAAGTCGCCGGGGGCGTGGGGCGTGGTGTGGGGCGATCTGGTGGAGTTGGATTATCGCCACCGCGACCTTTGGCAATATATGGCCAATGTGCTGCTGTGCTGGTGCAGCCGCGGGATCGACGGGTTCCGGCTGGATGCGGGGTACATGATACCGACGGAGGTGTGGAAATACCTCATCAGCAAGGTGCGGCAGGAATATCCCAATACGCTGTTTTTGCTGGAAGGGCTGGGTGGGCCGTGGGCGACGACGGAGGAATTGCTCACGCACGGGCAGATGAACTGGGCGTATTCGGAATTGTTCCAGAATTACAACCGTCAGGAGATTCATCGCTACCTGGAGTACGCTCAGCAAGTGTCGGAACGCAAAGGCGTGATGGTGCACTACGCGGAAACGCACGATAACGACCGGCTGGCGAAAAAAGGCAAGATTTATACGCGGATGCGGCTGCATTTGTGCGCGCTGAGCAGTTTTTCCGGGGCGTGGGGCTTTAGCAACGGCGTGGAATGGCTGGCGACGGAAAAAATCGACGTGCATCGCAATACGGGGCTGAACTGGGGCAGCGAAGAAAACCTGGTGGCGGATATCGCCCGGCTGAACCGCATTCTGGGGGAGAATCCGGCGTTCTGGGAGCGGGATAATTTGCGCTGGATTGAGCCGCCGGTGGCCGGTCAGGAAGATGTGGCGATGTTTATCCGCAGCGACAAGGACGAAAACAACGTGCTGGTCTGCGCGGTGAATCTGAATTGCCAGATAGCCCGGCGCGTGAGCTGGCAGTGGAGCGAGGGCCAGCCGGAGACCTTGAAAAAAGCGCAGCACGGCCTGCACGATTTGCTGACGGACCAAAAACACGCATTCACGCCGGGCGCGCCGCTGCAACTGGAACTGGAGCCGGGCGGGTGTTTTATCGGCCGACTGGAGCCGACAGAGTCCGCTGCGGGCGAATATCGCATTACGGCGCCGGCGCTATTTGATGTGGAATACGGACGCATCGCCCTGATTTATCGGATATTGCTGAATCGCTTTCCGCCGCATCAGGTCGGGCGGCTGGATCAGGAACGCCTGCTGCGGGAAGTGACGGATTTTCGGCGGTTCGTGGCGGTGGTGAACCGTTCAGCACCGCGGCAACTGATGAGCATGGACCTGAAACAGGCGATGGCGGCCGTAACGGAAGAAGACATGGACGCCCATACGGCGGTGTGGACGTTCCGCTCGTGCAACAAGGCGTTTATGCTTTCGGGCGATCAATGGCTCATGGCGATAACGCCCGTCCCCTGCACGGCGTACCTGGAAACGCCCGACGGAGTAATCACGCAGGAATCGATTCATAATCCCGAAGGCGTGGGGCATGTGGTGTTTTTCGCCCCGCTGTCGGAAAATCAAACGTGCAAACTGAGTTTTAACTGGAAGATTCGCCGGGGCCAGATGATTCAGCGGCAACGGCCGGCCGAATCGTTTCCGATTGTATCGGTGCCGTCGGGGCATAAACGGCCGGCGCCGCGGCGGCTTTACCCCATTACGCTGCCCAAAACGCAACTCACGGACGATGAGGTGGTGCTGGAAACCAACGCCATCGGCGCCGTGAGCCAGTATCCCGCCCGGCCGCATCATTTCAACAGTAAGTATGATACGCTGCTGTCCATCGCCGCTAATCCGCTGCATCCGGGGCGGCGCATGTCGCTGGTGAAAGGATTGCAGGAAACCGTGGAGGTGGGCCAAAAGTGTTTCGATCTGGATGACAGCTTTCTGGTGCAGTTTACCCGCTATCCGCACCCGAAATGGGAATTTTATTACGATGACGGCGAGCATCGCCTGCAACTGGAGCGGACGATTATTCTTTCCGCGACGGAAAACGCCCTGACGGTGCGGTATCGAGTCAGCGACGGCAACACGCCGACGAGCATGATTGTTAAATGCCTGGTGGAATATCGCAGTATGCACGATCAGGTGCACGCCGGGCAAAATGACGGTTTGCGGCAGGCGTGGGAACAGGCTTGCCGCGTGCAGGATCGGCCGGCGGGCTACACGTTCGCTCCCGGCGGGCAGATACAGCTTGAGGTAATCGCGCCCCAGGGTGAATATGTGCATCAGCCGCATTGGATGTATCAGATGAACTTTCCGCTGGACGCCGAGCGGGGCCTGGAGGATCGCGGCGATGCTTTCGCGCCCGGCGTGTTTCGACTGCACTTATCGCCGGGCCGAAGCAATACGCTGATTATCTCGGCGGGCGTCGAGGCGTCCGAAATTTCCGTATCCGGCCAGGAAGCCGGATGGGCGGCGCAGCGCAAGAAACTTTTTGGCTATATCGCTAATCCCGCGGCGAACAGCAATACGTATGTCCGGATGCTGGCGCTGGCGCTGGATCAGTTCATTGTGAAGACGCCGGCGGGTTATCAGATTTTGGGCGGGTATCCGTGGCTGCCGATGTGTTCGGTACAGGCTCTGCAATGCGCGGGCGGATTGCTGGCGGCGGGACGCAGCGATGTGGTTAAGGATATCATTCTGGCCGTAGCGCGAACGGAACAAAACGGCCTTACCGAAGACATGCCCGGTGAGTCGCCGGCGCGGGGACAGTTGGAGGCATCGCTGCGGTTATTCATCGCGGCGGCGGATTATGCCGGTGAGACCGGCGATGAAACGTTGTGGGATACGCCCGTCGGCGACGGCCGGACGCTGCGCGAAGTGCTGGTGGATATTTTCGAGCATCTGACCGGCGGGGCCATGGCCGGCGGGATGCGGATTGACGATATAACCGGGCTGCTTTTCTGCCCGGCGGGATACAGTTGGATGAATACAACCTATCCGCAGGCGACGCCGCGTGAAGGATATCCGGTGGAAATACAGGCCCTGTGGTCCGAGGCGCTGCCGATTCTGGCGCGATTATTCCCTCCGTATGCCGACCAGGCGCTGGAACTGCGCGGCCGGCTGGATCGGCATTTTCTCGAACGCTTCTGGCGCGATCGGCGCGGGTGGCTGGCGGATGTGCTGCTGGCCGGACCGGGAACGCCGGCCAGCCAGGGTTTACCGGATACGGCGCTGCGGTTCAATCAACTGGCGGCGATTCAGGCGGGCATGGTATCCATCGAACAGGCGCGGCAAATCGTCGATGTCATCAGCGAGCGGTTGCTCATCCCCGGCGCAGTGCGGTCGTTGAGCGAAGACCCGCTGGCGGTGCCGCGAACAATCATCGACAATCAGGGCAAGCTGCTGGCCGATCCGCATCGGCCCTATCAGGGACGCTGCGAAGGCGATGAAACCCGGCGGAGAACCGCCTACCATAACGGCACGGCGTGGCTGTGGGCGTATCCGGCGTTTATCGAAAGCCGGGCGGTGGCTTATGGTTATTCGCCCACGGCGGTACGGCAGGCGCTGGCCTATTTCGAACCGCTCTGGAGCGACCTGACGCATTCCGGCATCGGCACGCTGGGCGAAATGAAGGACGGCGACACCCCCCACCGCTCCCGCGGCTGCAATGCCTGCGCCGTCAGCGTCGCCGAAGCCCTGCGGGTGTATTCCCAGCTTCGCTACCCCAATAACCATAACGGCCGGTCATAAATTGTTCCGATAGCAAGGACTCTCTGAAAACACTCGTTTTATGGCCAAACATTTTACAACAAAATGTTTTATCGCAAGCATGCTGATATTGTTTCCATTTATTTTGGACATAACCGGCAAGGTTTGCGCCGATGAAAGCGCCGGCGGTTATAACGTCGAAAGGGTGGAAAGCGAATACAAGCTGGCGGTCCCTTTCGAGCAGGCCGATGATGTCTGGAGGCATTTACAAACACGGTATGATCCCAAAAGCGAAAATTTTATCCTCAAGGATGCGCCGGGGGATTTTACGGTGACTTTTTCCCAGGAAGTTTTTATCGACACCTATTTCGATACCGCCGCGTTTCCCCTGCTGCGGCAGGAAAGCGGCGTGCGCCACCGGCGGCGCTATATCCCCGGCGGCGCTGACAACGAAAAAAACGGCCGGGAACTGGTTCAAATCAAAATGAATCGCCCCGGCGATAACGTCCTGAACCGCACGGAACTGAAATTCCCCGTAAAATACTACGCCCGGAAAAAAGATTATGAGGATAAACACGCGCTCCTCGGCTTGATCCAGCGCAGCGAACGCTCCAGCTTTATTCAGCGTATGGCGGAATTCGGCATCGAGGCCAAAAATCTCCGGCCCATCCTCAACGTAAAACAACATCGCCAACGGGTGTATATCCGCCGCGACGGCAGCGACTTCGCCACGGTGACGCTGGACAAAGTGACCGCTTCGCGGTGGTGGGCTGAAAAGGTGTTTTATGAAATCGAATATGAACTCAACGAAATCGGCTATACCCAGGGCGATGAAGCCGAGCGGGCGTTTATGGAATCAATCAATGCCCGGCTGAAAGCGGATATCGCCAACCATTTCCCCGACATTCATCAGGACCAGACGCCCAAATACAACAAAGCCTTTAATATCCTCAATAATACGTTCGTGTCCTTTCCTCTGGCCGTACGGCTCGGCCTGCCGCTGGAAGCGGCCGTACCCGGCGGCATCCTCCTCGGTTTGGGCGGGACAGCGGCGGTAATTTTTTACCGCCGCCGCAAAAAACTCCGGCAACAAACCCCGGAATCTGACTATCCTTCCTCTGCGTCCTGGAACCGCCGCCCGGTTACACTGTAACCTCTTTACGTTTTCCTTCATCAAAACGCAAAAACATCAGACTCCGGCCCCCTCGTTCCGAAGACCGATGTAATATTTGCATCTGACAATATGGTAACATTCGCTTTTTTAAGACAAAATGCATTTTAAGGTAAATTACATTTTTCATTTTTGGCGTCGGGGTTTTCAATGGCTTTTTTCCCCACGTATGCAACCATCCGCCCATTGTCCCATTGATATTTTACGCCGGACACATCAAGGTCGTAAATAACAGTGTCCTTCGGCATGTCCATCTTAAAAGCGTTTAACGCCTTAAAATCTGGATTGAAAGTTATATTTTTCCTTTCTATCAAATATTTGAATTTTTGTTCATATCCATCATCAAAAAGATTCTGGCAAATAAGCGTTCCTGACACGGGCATAAAAACGCCATCTTTTTTTGCGATATCGACGTCCTCCAACTGCAAGTGAACCTGCTGATAATGTCTTTTTTCTTCAGAGGATGAACAGCAACTCTTTTTAACAAAGGATTCCTTCATGGGTTTGCCAGAGAACAGATCATTCTCGTCGATGATAATATCGGCCTTCCTCATGCAATAGCCGTTTTCCGGATCCAGCCAGAGCGTATATTCGCCGCAGGGCGTATCCGCCTTTAATACATAGCAGGAATGTTGAGCGACAGGTTCTCTGGCGGCCTGTACCGATATTTTATCCAGGTTTTTTCTGAGCACATCTGTTATCCCGCCTTCATGAATGTTGTGATAGAAAAAACCATCAAGAACATTCCCGCTTTTAATGGAGTAAAGAATGGTCAGGGAATTTTCATATTTTTTAGAGACAAAACCGCGGGCATAATCTTCGCCTCCCTGCCGGCTTAAGGACAGGTTTCCATCCCAGGTTGCTTTAAACTTGAAATTATCATAGGTGAATCCTTCCTGGGGACCGGGGACATATCTCCTGGCGTCAACTTCCAGGAGAGTGCCCTGACGCCGATATTGCTGAATTAATTTTTCGGCCGGTTTTAATTCCCAGGAACCTTGTTTATCCGCTTTATAGGCCGATACTTCGACATCCAGGGCTATCGATGAAAGCCGGCTATGATTTTTACTCATCGCATCAAGAATTTCCCGGATGAACTCTTTTGGTGAAGGGTCTTGAGCCGCGGCTTGTGCGTATGCAAAAAGGAGGGTTACCCCAAAAAGGCACATTATCCGGAAATATTTCGTGGACCTTAGCATAAAATCTCCTTTCCATGAAATAAGGCGCTCTATCCTTGCCCTGCTATGAAAGTTCAGCCTTCAGGCTGGCCGTTATATTTTATTCCACACCCGGCAAAAACGGCCAAGCTGAAGCTTGAACTCCTAACATGCTTGCCCTTCCAACGGGTTTTTCGTAAAAAAACATCTGTGGTTTTGTTTCACTTTTTGCCTGTTTGGCCGAATTTCCGGGATGGCCGCAAATTCATCCCTCCCGCTGGTGCAACGGCGGGGAAAGGATATGTGTATTCCCCTCGCTGGGGAAGAAATAATCCCGACTCATCAGCACCGGCACCAGCACCAGGCAATCAAGAAGATTGAATATGCCGATTTCGGCGCCCAGCATAAACCCCCGATTGATGGTCCCCGTAATACAGGTAATTATAATCAAATAATAGGCCCACTTATTCCCCCGGACTATCCCGTAGAGAATCAGCGCCGTTAGCACCGCACCCAGGACAATCCAGGGACTGATGATGATGGAGGCGGCAATTTTAAGCCCAATCATCATCCCGGCGCTAAAAATTCCGAACCATAATATATGAGGAATGTTCTTGCGCATGTTATTCAGGACGCAAGAAAACAAAATACGTTACACTTTTTTTGTCTTTTTTGGCAATTTTCCCCGATTTTTCTTCGGATTAGCGTTAAATTCGCTCCT
>CAZOCV010000176.1:5624-7249 GCA_964578395.1 uncultured Pirellulales bacterium | reverse complement strand
GTTGCCTATTTTAACATTTTTGACTTTTTATGAAAAATTTCTGTGAACGGTTACAATTTTATAAACCACGAAACACTTAGCGCGGCGTAGCCACAACCAAACTCTAAGCCCTAAGCTCTAAATCCTAAACAAATTCAAAAGAGAAAAACTCAAAGGCTCGAAACGAATATAACACACTGCGTCAAAGCCGGTTATGATTAACGAAAATAAAAAACGTGCCTAAAAAACAAGAAATTGCAGGATAGTAGTACGAAACAGGCGAAAATAAAGCCATTTTGAACCGCGGATTGCCTGGATTTATGTCATTCTGAACGCAGTGAAGAATCTCTCTTGAGCCGCATAGACTTGTCACGGCGTAGTTATTAACGAAGCCGGGTCGCATAGACCGCAAAAAATAGACATGATGGACAAGATTAACAGGATTTAATCATGCAAATCCTGTAAATCCTGTCAATTTATCTTTAAGCGCGAATAAGAATTCTTGAAACCACGGATTCGCACGGATGAACCCCTTTTTTGACCACGAACCACACGAACTACGCGAAAAATAACCTTTTAGACGCTGACGATTAGTCGCGGCGTAGTCGATTTATCACGGCGTAGTTATAAACGAAGCCGGTCGAAGATCACGGCGAAGTCCGCCTCAAGCGGAACGAAGACGGAAGACGAAGCCGGACCGCTAAATAATTGTTAGACGCTGATTCCGCAGGTTACGCTGATTTTTAATAGAATTTTGAAGCCAGAAGAAAACCATTTTCTCACGGGGCCGCTAAGGCACGGAGAAATAGACATGATGAACAAGATTAACAGGATTTAATCATGGAAATCCCGTAAATCATGTCAAATTCTCTGTAACCGCGCATGCTTTGAGTTCTATACGCTCTCTGCGGCCATAAGCCCTTTAATAATATATCTTTACATCGGCCACGCCGCTCGGCGGCGGGCATTGTATCCTTATATATAAGGATGCTTGACAAAAATTTCCGAAAAGATTTAGGATAACGCCCGATAATTCAGCTGAACTCTTCCCGCCCTCGGCGGGGAATCCTGTATTTGGGGTGATCGGTTTTTACGAGCAGAAAAAGACTTTACTATATAAAGCAAAACGCAATTTAAATTCTAACGATAAAAATCTTTAACAACCGACAGGTTATTTATTTAAGCTGGATTTCCTTTCTCAAACAATAAAGAGTCGGTACAATCAACATCGTCAGAATTTCTATCATCATGCCGCCGAAGACAGGGATGGCCATGGGAACCATGATGTCCGATCCGCGACCGGTGGAGGTCAACACCGGAACGAGGGCTAAAATGGTTGTGGCCGTGGTCATCAGGCACGGCCGGACTCTCCGCATTCCGGCTTCGATAACCTTTTCACGGACTTCAGGTTTGCCGGTGGGTTGGGCCGCAGCAAAGGTTTGCTCGAGGTACGTGCACATAATCACACCATCATCGGAAGCGATGCCGAACAAGGCCAGAAAACCTACCCAAATCGCCACGGACAGATTGATGGGGTGAATGTTGAATAAATCGTGCAAATTGACGCCAAACAGGTTGAAATTTAAAAACCAGTTCTGGCCGTAAAGCCAGATCATGATAAATCCGCCCGCCCAGGCGACGATAAT
>CAZOCV010000176.1:0-5524 GCA_964578395.1 uncultured Pirellulales bacterium | reverse complement strand
AATAACACATATCCGACAAGAAACGTGTCTTCGCTTTTAATGGACTGTGGTCCTCGGACGTATTTTATTTGGGCCAATTGCATCAAGGGTATCTGGACGCCATCGACGGCGGGAACTAGAATCTTTTCCAAGGATTCGATCTGATCCCGTAATTCCCTCAGGTATCGGACACGGACCGGATAGCGTTCTCTGCCCTCTACGGTGGTAGTTATTCTCTTACCGCCTATGGCCACATCGATAATATCCTGAATTTTGCGAATACTGATGCCATAGCGAGCAATCGCCTCACGATCGATATCTATTTCCAGATAGGGCTTGCCGACAATGCGGTCGGCGATAACCGCGGAAGCTTCCACCGAAGGCGCCTGCTTAAGCAAAGCTTCCAATTGCAGGCCGAATGCTTCAATGGCGGCCAGGTCCGAGCCTTTGATTTTGATGCCCATCGGCGCCCTCATGCCGCTTTGCAACATAACCAGCCGAGCGGCGATGGGCTGCAATTTGGGTGCGCTGGTGGTGCCGGGGATTTGGCCCGCTTTTACGATTTCATTCCAGATATCATCCGGGCTGTGGATATGTTCCCGCCAGTTGCGATAGGGTATTCCGTATTTATCTTCGATGAGATGGTCTTTTTCATCTCTGGCGAATTCATGGTTTTGATGGTCATATTTGAATTTAAGGATTTTACCCTCCTTGTCCGTGATGTATTCCGATTTGTAGTTGATAATCGTTTCCACCATGGATATGGGCGCAGGGTCCAGGGCGCTATCGACGCGGCCGATTTTCCCCACTACGGAATTTACTTCAGGAATGGCTTGAAAGGCCAAATCCTGTTTCTCCAAGACATCCAGAGCTTCCCCGATGGAGGCATGGGGCATGGTTGTCGGCATGTAAAGGAAGGATCCTTCATCCAGCGGCGGCATAAACTCTTTGCCCAGGCCGGACCAGATGATACCTCCCAAAATAATAATTACAACCGGCATGGTTAGAAATGCCGGCTTATGGTCCAGACACCAGCGAAGTATCCTTTGGTAAAACCTTTGAAAAAGATAAAAGAACAATAATACTCCGCCCAGTAAAAATACGATAAACAGGAAATTGAATATCAGTCCTTTGCTGTGGCCGAACGGCATCCAGTGCCGGGTGAGTATCAGGACGACAATAATCATCGCGATGATATTCAAAACGGGAAAGGGAATGAATTTCCTGCGGATTTTGAAACCGCTGATTTTTTGCTTTTTCAGAAACAATAAAGCCGCCGGGGGAAGAATCGTCAGGGCGATGATGATCGAAGCGATTAAGGCGAATGTTTTCGTAAATGCCAGCGGTCGGAACAGTTTTCCTTCCGCGCCGGTCATCGTAAACACCGGCAGAAATCCCACAACCGTTGTCGCCACGGCGGTTAAAACGGCGCTGCCCACTTCCGCGGAAGCTTTATGGATAATTTGCAGCTTGCTCTCTCCGGGTTTGGCTTCCTGGAGATGCCTGAGATTATTTTCACAGATGACAATTCCCATATCCACGATGGTGCCAATGGCAATGGCGATACCCGAGAGAGCGACGATGTTGGCATCCACGCCGAACAGTTTCATGGCGATAAAACAGACCAGAACCGCCAGCGGCAGCATGGAACTGATCAATATGGAACTTCTCAGGTTTACGACCAGAACAATCACGACGATGATGGTGACGAGTATTTCATCCGTCAGAGCGGTTTCCAGCGTGCCCAGCGTTTCGTAAATCAGGCCGGTGCGATCATAGAAGGGAACGATAGCAACTTTTGAAACCGTACCATCCGCCAGAGTTTTCTGGGGCAGACCGGAACGGATGGTTTCAATTTTATCTTTGACGTTTTTTATGGCCTGGAGCGGATTGTATCCATGGCGCACAACCACGACGCCGCCAACGGCTTCCGCTCCGCCCTTATCCAGCGCTCCGCGCCGCAGGGCCGGCCCCAGGGAAACGTGGCCGATATCCTTGATATAGACCGGAATGTTATCCGTGACTTTGACCACCGTGTTTTCCACATCAGAAATGTGTTTGATAAATCCCAGACCGCGAATGACATACTCCACCCGATTTATTTCGATGGTTCGTGCTCCCACATCAACATTGGACATTTTGACGGCGGCAAAAATTTCATCCAATCCCACGCCAAAGGCACGCATCGCATCGGGATCAACATCAATTTGATATTCCTTGACAAACCCGCCCACGGAAGCCACTTCGGCCACGCCTTCTGCGCTCATCAGGCCGTAACGGACATACCAGTCCTGAACGCTGCGCAACTCATCCAGGTCCCAGCCTCCCGCCGGCTGGTTATCCGCCGTTCGCCCCTCGAGCGTGTACCAGAATATCTGGCCCAGGGCGGTTGCGTCTGGGCCAAGAGCCGGATTAACGCCTTCAGGCAGCAGACCCGCCGGCAGGGAATTTAATTTTTCGAGGATTCTGCTGCGCGACCAGTAAAAATCGACATTTTCCTTAAAAATAATATAAATACTCGAAAATCCAAACATGGAATTACTGCGAATCGTTTTTACATCGGGAAGACCCAGAAGGGCTGTGGTTAATGGATACGTTATCTGGTCATCAACATCCTGCGGACTTCTTCCGGGCCACTCCGTGAAGACAATCTGCTGGTTTTCCCCAATATCAGGTATGGCGTCCACGGCGACCGGGTGGCGGGGAAAAAATCCCAGTTCCCAGTCGAACGGCGCGAAAGCAACTCCCATCATGACAAAGGCCAGCAGCAGCAATGCCACGACAAGTTTATTCTCCAGACAAAAACGTATCAATCGGCTAATCACTGCCAACCTCTGGTTATGTTTGGAAGAAAGTCAATTAAAGCTTATGGTTTACCACCCGTCGGCGACCTTATTTAAACTGCGGCAGCTTATCCAGATATTTTTCCGGATCCTTCAGGAAGGTTTCATCACAACCGGGGCAGCAAAAATAAACTTTTTTGCCTTTATACTCCACAACGTATTGTTTATTGATAGGCGCATCCATAACCGGGCATAATGTTTGCTCTTTGCTCAGATGTTGAGGCATGTGTTCATCGTGCGGCAGGGACGCATCGCCGGGCGAGGAACTCATCATGCTGGGTTTGGCCTGTATCTGCAGCGCTGAATCAATTTTGAAATTGCCGTGGGTGACCACCCGTTCGCCTTCGGCGAGACCCTCCTTTACGATATAATAGTCACCGGCCCGCGGTCCCAGCACGACTTCTCTGCCTTCAAAGGCGGGTGGTTCATCGGATATCTGAACATAAACGACGGCTCTTTTACCGGTAATCAGCGGCGCTGAGGCAGGAATCAACAGGGGAGGCGTCGCAGATAATCCGGTCCTGACCAGACCTCTGGATTGGACCGTTACCAGATCCATTTGGCAAATATCACAGATACCCGGTTCATCTTTGATTACCGAAGGATGCATGGGGCAGACGTATTTCCCGGCCAGATCAGGATCGGTGATGACGCCTTCTTGTGATAATCTCGACCGAACCAGAGCACGGACAAACATGCCGGGTTTGAGTTTGCCTTGGGCGTTGGGAACATTTACTCTCAATTTGACCGTTCTTGTTTTGGTATCGAGGGTGGGAGGAATAAACGTAATACGGCCTTTGAAGGATTCACCCGGGTAAGCTTCCGTGGTGAATTCCACCTCCTGCTGATAGGTTACCAGGGCCACATCGGATTCATACGCATCAAGTTTTACCCATACTTCGGAAAGATCGGCAATGGTGTATATCATGGCGCCGGTCTGGACATAAACGCCCTCGGCAATATGTTTTTCGAGCACAATCCCGCTTACCGGAGCATTTATCGTCAGATAATCAAGCGGTTGATTTTTCTCCCTGATATCCTGCAATTGCCGTTCATTCAAACCCAGTAATAGAAGTTTATCCCCTGCAGCTTTAAGCGTGGCGTTGTTTGAGGCTTTAATTAGTTCGGAGCTGTTTTCCGGAATGTTTTCAACCGCTTTGAGGACCTGGAGATATTCGGCCTGGGCGCTGATAAGCTCAGGGCTGTAAAGCCGGACCATATGATCATCGGCAATAACTTCCGTGCCGGTGAAATCCACGAATAATCGGTCGATTCTGCCCGGCGCCCAGGCGGTGATATGTTTGAGTTTGGTTTCATCGTATTCGACACGGCCGACCATGCGAATTTCCGCGGTAGCGGGTTTGCGTTCCACCGGAGCCGTTTGCATTTCCATTAATTTTATCGCCTCGGGTGAAAATGATATCTGCCTCGGTCCCATCGGCATGGCAGCCTCCTCTGTTTCCACCGGTATTAAATCCATGAAACAGATAGGGCACTTGCCGGGCTTGGGCTGGCGAATCTGGGGATGCATAGAACAGGTCCAACTTTGCTGCCCGGCCGATTCTGAAACAGTTTCCTTTGGTTGGGCAATTATTCCGTTGAGGAGATATCCGGCGATAAACGCCAGGCCGACAAACAGGGCGATGATGACAACCCTTAAGGGATTTCGTGGGGCAGGTTTTTTGGTTTCCATAGCAACTCTCGCTTATTTGTTTCCGGCAAAACCATCAGGAAGCGGTTCTCCGATCAAGGCTTCCAGTTTGGCCAGATTTTGCTGCTGGTTGGTGACGGCCCTTTCCAAGTCCAGCTTGTACCTGAGCCAGAGGCGTTGAGCGTCTATCAACGCCAGGAAATCAACCGTTCCCGCCCGGTACGCCGCTTCCGAGGATTGCACCAATTCCTCCGCTTTGGACACCAAAACGTGGCCATACAAGTCGATTTTTCGGGTGTTGTCCTCGATGTCATAGATAACCTGTAACGTTTGCGCCAATATCGTATTCTGAAGCTCTGTTTTTTGGTGTTGATATTTATTGGCGTTCGCCTGGGCCTGGCGCTGGGCCGCTTGGTAACTATCGCGCCAGAGAGGAATATTCAGGGAAAACATCAGGGCCACGGCATCTTCGCCGCTATCGCTCACTCCCGACATTCGCGCCGGTCCGGTTTGCATCCAATCCAAACCTACGCCGATATTGGGATAAAATTTCTTTTTGGCCAGTTCTACATCCGCCCGGGCGGCTTCGGTTTGCCAGTCCAGTGCGGCAAGTTCGGGATTCAGATGGATGACTTTGGCGAGAATGTCTTCTCGCACCAGTTGAACGTCGGAAGGGTTCTCCTTGCGGGGCCAGTCCAGGTCAGCGTCGGCATCCCGGTTGAGGATGGCGTTCAGTCTGGCTACGGTCGGTTCTTTGAGTTTTTCCAGGCTTTTTAAGATATCCTCAAGAGTCGCCAGTTCCATTTGCACGCGGATGATATCAGGATGTGTGGTCGTCGCCGCGCGGTATTTTATTCGGGCGACTTCTTCAAAATGTTTCAAAAGCTGGAGATTTTCTCCGGCGATGTCGATGGCGACAGCCAGATACGATAATTCGTAAAAAGCATCCTTGACCTCTCGAAACAGTTTCAATTTAGCCGCTTCGTATTGTCCGCGGGCGGCGTTGGCCCGTGCGGCGGCGGCATCGGTCCGGGCGGCAATCACCCCGAAC
>CAZOCV010000175.1:0-7358 GCA_964578395.1 uncultured Pirellulales bacterium | reverse complement strand
GCCTTCACCACTTCCGAACCCATCGACCAGCGGAGCATGTCCGCCTGATGCACGCCGATGAACCAGAAGGGTGTGGTGTTTTCGGCCCACTTGGGGAACCAGTCGCGCGGCACGATAATTTTATCTTCCATCCAGGCGTAGCCGTACTGAATCGTGCCGAGGCTGCCCTGTAAAATCAGGTCCCGCGCTTTCTGCTGGGCATGGTCGTAGCGTTTGTGAAAATCCACGAACAGCAGCACCTTGTTTTTGCGGGCGGTTTCTATCATCGCCTCGCAGCCTTCGATGGTCAGGTCCATCGGCTTTTCCACGATGACGTGCTTGCCCGCCTCCATCGCCGCCACCGCCATTTCCCGATGCAGGTGATCGGGGGTGACGATGCTTACGGCGTGAATATCCTTGCGGTCAAGCAGTTCCCGCCAGTTGGTCGTGCCTTCGATGCCGTATTCTTTGGTCACTTTGTCGCGCGTCTCCGCCGTCCGCGACGCCATCGCCACCAGCTTCGCCCGGCCTTCCCGCTCCATGTCCCGCGTCGAGTTCATGTGGTGCGCCGCCCATATTCCGCCGCCGATTACCGCTAATCCTGGAATCGTTTTCATATCATTCTCCACAAACGGACTATTTTTTTCTCTTTGATATTTATCTTACGCCACCGTTGTCGCCGCCGGTTTTTCTTCACGATTCAGCAGCATGGTGCATATATGACCGATGATGGGCAAAAAAGCCGCTACGACAAAAACAGAGGCGTAATTGCCGCCGGTTTTATCTACGATATAACCGATATACCAAGTGAAAATCATCGATCCTGCATATTGACCAAGCGTGGTCCAACTCATCACGGTCGCCACTTCATTGGAAGGAAAACTGTCGGCGACCAGGCCAAGCATGTTGGATACCCAGATGCCCCAGGCGAAGGTTAAAAAGCTGATTAGGGCCAGGGCGATATACCAGACATTGGTGTAGGCGGTCAAAAAACACGTTGCCATGGCCAACGCGCCTACCAACATTAACCATTTTCTTGCTTTTTTAGGTGCGATTCCCCTGGCGATCAAACGTCCGGAGAGATAACCACCTACCATATTACCCAGCGCCGATGTGGCGAAAGGAATCCAGGCGTACATTGCCTGTTTCTTAAGATCAAAACCGAATTCCGTGGCAAAATATTTAAATACCCAATAGGCGATGAAAAACCATATGGGGCTGATAATAAATCGTGCGCCGAAAAGTCCCCAAAAAGCCGGTTTGTGCAATACACCGTAAACTTTCCCACCTCCTTTGGCTTTAATTCGGTCGCTGTTAATGAGCTGACGTTCTTCCTCGCGAACCCTGGGGTGTCGATCCAGCGGATGGTAGTAATATAACCAGAGTATGATCCAGGGAATGCTTAGTGCCGCCGCCACGACAAACGTCCAGCGCCAACTATTGGTAAAAGAGGTAAAAAACCATACCGCGGGTGCGGCCAAGATCGCTCCTAATGACACACCGCTGTTGAAAAAACCCATGGAAAAGGCGCGTTCCTTGGCGGGAAACCATTCCGCCACCGCTTTGCCGGAGGCGGGGAAACTTCCGGCTTCCCCTACACCCAAAATAAACCGGAAAACATAAAATACGGTCAGGGTTGAGGCTATCGCGGTCAAGCCACCTCCGATGGACCATACAATGATCGAAATGACAAATCCCATGCGAACGCCCCAACGGTCCAGCATAGGTCCGGCGACAAAAGAGGCCAGTATCACAGCCAGTTGAAATATGTTGATGACATTAGCGAAAGCCTTGTTATCCAATTCCAAATCTTTGCAAATGGTGTCCGCTAAAACCGCCATAACCTGGCGATCCAGATAATTAAGAACTGTAGCGATGAACAGCAAAAAAAGAATTACCCAGCGAATATGTCCACTTCTGATTCCTGAAAATACCCGTGCGGCCTTGAGTTTTGTCATGATTTTACCTCTGGAAAGGGTGTCATTGATAAGCTAAACAACTTACCATTGATTTCCACTGCGGTTAGTAACTGTATAAAATACAGATTGTTACCTCAAAATATCAATAAACACAAAAAATACATAAAACCAACCATATGTTTGCTAATGTAGCAAATTTATTTCGCTTTGCCAAGAGAAATTCAGATTTTTTACTCGTGAAAATAAATAGTTGCTTTTTATAATGGCGGCGGCTATAACCTCAAGCAAGATAAGCTGATAGTGCTAATTAATAATAATATTATTTTGGATTAAGAGTGTTGTTTTCTAATTTTAACCAAACGGCTTTTATATTTCCATTGTAACCTTGAGGTTTTTGTAACACGATGGCTCCCCGGCTGGAACTGGTTGATCCCAAGCAAAAACGTGCGATTCGCAGCAAAGTGAAAATCCTTAATGCGGCCCGTCTGGTATTTGCCGAAAAAGGTCTGCACGGCGCGCGCATCGACGATATTTCACGCCGCTCCGGCCTTAACAAACAACGCATTTACGCCTATTTTGGCTCAAAAAAGGGTGTTTATCGCCAGGTTTTATTGAATGCCTACGCCCAGGTTACGGAAAACGAAGCCATTTTGGCTCTGACCGAAAAAGATATTCCCCAAATGACGCAAATCGTTATCGATGCTTTTTTTAAGTTCCATCAGGAAAACCCCCTGTTCTGGCGGCTGTTCTCCTGGGAAAACCTCAACGGCGGCAAAAGTCTTTCTGAGGATGATTGGCGGACTATCCGTTCCTCGTATATCGATCACTTACAAATGCTTTATGAAACAGGGCAAAATAAAGGGTTTTTTAAAAAGGAAATCTTATTTTCCTCCTATTTGTTGATTTTATATGCCGTTAGTAATTTCTATTTCTCCAACCAATTAACCATTTCCCATCTTCTGGAACGCCCCTTGGATGATATAGGGCAGTTAAGCAAATTTACTCATCAGGCCGGCTTGATGATGCAGAAAGGAATTCTGGCTTCTTCCGACAGGGAAAACGCCGCAGACATCAGAAAATGATTTGCAGTAATCTTCGGCAAATGTTGATATAATAGTTTATGAGGTAATGAGCTAAAAAAAATTATCATTAAGGACAGGGTGACGTCATGATGAACAATATGCTGGCTTTATTTGGGGGTATCGGACCTTGGGAGATTGCTATAATCGCCGCGGTGGGTGTTTTGGTATTCGGCAATCGTCTTCCTGAAGTTGGGAAAAGCCTGGGCAAAGGCATTGTTGAGTTCAAAAAGGGACTAAAGGGCATTAAGGATGAGATTGACCACGAAACTCAGGATGACACTTCAAAAACAAAACCTTCCTGAGCAGAAATGATCTATAAAAGCTGACAAATATCAGTCTTTTTTGGATTTAGAAAGTTTTTCTTCGCCCATTTCGACGTTTTGACCATTACGCGAAACATAGGATTTGGCCCACGGGACCATCATAACGGTTCCGCAATAGCCGCACCGAACCCGTTTTCCTCGCGAGGTATTGGGTACGGCGAGGATTTTGCGGCAGCGCAAGTTAGGGCACATCAGGGTTACCGACATAGCCAGCCTTCCCTACAGCATGTAGTTTTTGTGTTGTTCATCTCTATTTATATCGGCTAAATGAGGCGGGGAATTTGCTTGTTTTCAGGTCAAAATTCAAACTTTTTTAAAAAAATGAATGAATAATGACATTAACGGCTGCTGAGAGCCGTGGAAATGTTATAAATCAGGGTTTCCCATGTGGTGGTAAGGCCTTCAAATTCGTAATTGAGTAAATCGGCCAGCATCACAAAATCCCTGTTCTCGATAGACGTTTTGACGTCCTGCAAGTGAGAAGTCAGATCGGCCACCAGATCGTGGATGTTTTGGGATTGGCCGGCAACGTCTATGTTGAGATTTGTAAATTCACAATCCATTATATGGCAAGCACTTACAATAGATTTTTGCGTCGCGTTCCACATGCTGAGGTAATCGGCCAGAGTGTGCATGGCGCGATCAATTTGGCCTTGCTGGAGAGATGTGACGATGGCATTGCGCAAATCAGCACTTTCTATAAGTCCCTGGCGAATAGTATTTAAGCCTATAGCTACCAAGTGTTTACGCGGTTGTGCTTCTACCCGTGCCTCATTAAATTCGCTGGCAGGCCGGGTTTTCCAGTCGGCCAGACGTTCAGCGGTAAGCAATTCGCCGTCCACCCAAATCTGAGAAATTACATTATCAGAACCGATTTTTTGTTTCTGAACATCCGCTAAAGTACTTCCCAGAGTAGAAGTTTCAGCAACCAGATTATTTAGTTCCTGTCCGTTAAATAGTAATTTCATGACGTCACCTTATGCCCAGACATACCGCATTTGATATATACATACAAATGTTATCGGACATAGTTGGGGGAAAGTTAAATTTCAGCGGGGTTTGCGTTGCAAATGAAGGCTTACGGCAGCAAAATGCAGCAATAAAATGGTTTTTAGTTTAATTATAGGAAAATATGGCGAAATTAAAGCAAGTATCATGGTGGATTCCCGTCGGAATGATTATTTCGATGGTTCTTTTGAGTGTAATTCAGGAGCCGGCGGGATTAAGCTGGGCGGCCTGGGTAGCTTTGGTGCCGTGGTGTTTGGCGGTATTAAAGGGGCCAAAAGTACGTGGAGTGATTGTCTGGAGTTATTTGACCGGGCTGGGGTACTATCTGGTTAATTTACGGTGGCTGGCGGGGGTGACGGCGGCGGGTTATGGGGGATTATGTTTTTATATGGGGTGGTACTTTGTTTTTACCGCACTCGTGCTGCGATGGACGCGGCGGCGTCGGTGGGCGATGGTCTGGACATTACCGGTATTGTGGGTGGCGCAGGAATATCTGCGGGCGCTTTTACTGACGGGATTTCCGTGGCTGTTTCTCTCGCATAGCCAGCATGACCATCTGGCGCTGATTCAGGTTGCTGATCTTGTGGGGGCGTATGGCGTGACCTTTGTAATCGCGATGGTTAACGGATTAATTGTCGATGTGTATTTCTGGCGAACCTCCGGGCGCGGCGCGGCGTGGGTAACGGCGCGACGAAATGTATTGCGCTGGGGATTAGTGATGGGATTGGTGGTGGGAGGCGTGCTGGGTTACGGCGCCTATCGGTTGAACGAGGGGCGCGAGACCATCACGCGCGGGCCGCTGGTCAGTGTAATACAGGAGGTGATACCGCAATACGTTAAGGAATCAGGCGCTAGCGCCGATGCCATTTACACCGGCCACGTTGAATTAACCCTTCAGGCCATGAAAAATAATCCTGGGCCGGATTTGATCGTCTGGCCGGAAACCATGGTGACAGAATTTATCAACGATGAATTTTTAGCTTTGGATGAAACCCAGGTTGAACTTATCCTTCGTGACTATTTCGGGAAGGAAACGCCGACGGAAGTAATACTCAAAGAGAGCGCAAAAAATATGCGGGACAATGCGCATTATATCGATGAGCAATTGCGCCAACTTGCCGAAGGCCGCGGGGCGCTGCTGGTGGGAACGTCGGCACGCGACGTGAATGCGGAAAAAAAGATTCTGAAGTTTAATAGCGCCATACTTTATTTGAACGACGGCACAAAATTCTCCGGGCGTTATGATAAAATGCACCTGGTGCCGTTTGGCGAAGTGGTGCCGTTCAAGCGGAGCTGGCCCTGGGCTTATAACGTACTGCAAAGCCTGACGCCGTACAGCGGGTATGAATACAGCATTGAGGCGGGGGCGCAGCCGACGGTGTTTCATTTTGCGGACGCGGGGGGCAAGCCGTGGCGGTTTGGTGTGGCGATTTGCTACGAAGATGTTATGCCCCAGGTTCCCCGGCGGCTGTGCTATGATGAGCAGGGCAAACGCGTCGATTTTCTGCTGAATATTTCCAATGACGGCTGGTTTGTGACCGGCGGGCAAAACGGCGAACCGATTGAACCGACGGGGGAATTGATGCAGCATCTGGCGATCTGCCGATTTCGGGCGGTGGAAAATCGCGTGGGCATAGCGCGGGCGGTCAATACCGGTATTAGCGCTTTCATTGAACCCGATGGGAGCCTGACCGAGAACTCCCGCGGGACACTACCGGCGCGCCTGCCGGAGCGACAATGCGTAAAAGGATATTTGCTGGATGATATGGGTGTGGATACACGCGAAAGTATTTATGGACGAACCGGGGACTGGATGGCATGGGGGTGTTTAATCATCACGCTGGGAGTGAGTATGGATGGTTTGGTACAGCGTTGGCGGAAAAAGCGGATAGTATCGAATTAGTATCTGTTCTTACGGAGTCGAAGAGACGATTATTCTTGACGCCGCGGCGGTAATTTTGGAAAATCCGCCGGTTTGTTTTGGAGAAAAGTATTGTTCTGTAAACGTTTCATTGAGAGTACGGCTCGGTTGCGAGTAAGGATGTATTAATGAGCCATTCATGGATTAGTCTTTTGGTCTTTGTCGCAGCGTATGTGCTTTTTGTCGTGCTGCCAAACCGGCGGGCGCTGACGGCGTGTATCGGCGGCCTGCTTTTGGTGCTTACCGGCGTTTTAGGGTGGCGCGAGGCGATCTTCGAGAAAATCGGGTGGAACGTGATGGGTCTGTTTTTTGGCACGCTGATTCTGGCGGAGATGTTCATGCTTTCGCGCGTGCCGGCCATTATGGCCGAATGGCTGGTGGACAAAGCCCGCAGCGCACGCTTAGCCATGCTGGCGCTGTGCGCCTTATCCGGGGCCGTATCTACGTGCGTCGAAAATGTCGCCGTTGTGCTGCTGATTGCGCCGGTGGCGCTGAGCCTGGCGGAAAGGCTCAAGATGAGTCCTGTCCCCCTGTTAATCGGCATTGCCATCAGCAGCAACCTTCAGGGCACGGCCACGATGATCGGCGATCCTCCCAGCATGATTCTGGCCGGCTACATGAAAATGGGATTCTGGGACTTCTTCGTGTATGAGGGCAAACCAGGCATTTTCTTTGCCGTGCAGGTTGGCGCAATCTGTTCGCTGTTTGTGCTGGCATGGATATTTCGTCGTTACCGTGATAAGACCGTGCTGCTGACTCAGGAAAAGGCGCGCTCATGGACGCCGACTATCCTGCTGGGTTTTTTGGTGGTGGGTTTATCTTTTGCGACAACGATTGATCCGGAGTTTAAGTGGTTTTCTGGAGTTTACACGCTGGGTCTGAGTTTGATTGGTTTGATCTGGTATCGCTTTTTTGCCCGATGGGGTCGTCTGCGTGTATTGAGCCGAACGTTGGACTGGAATACAACATTTTTCCTGATCGGCGTATTTGTTCTGGTCGGGGGGCTGAGCGATTCGGGCTGGATGGACAAGCTTTCGACGGTGTTGGCGGGAATGGTGGGGGATAACATGATGTTGGCATTTGTGGTGCTATTGCGGAATAAAAAATCGCCGGCGATCAGCTCATT
>CAZOCV010000174.1:0-7386 GCA_964578395.1 uncultured Pirellulales bacterium | reverse complement strand
TTTTCATCGATGATGGTAACGTCCCATTCGGCCGGCGTCAGGCCCGCCACAGTTAATAAACCCAGCGGTTTCCAGACGCGATAGCGATTCCAGCGGCTAGCCTTGAGGTTGACCAGGCTCACCAGAGAATTAAACGGATTGATCAGATATAGGCGCATTGAAACTCTCTTTCCCGCATAAAAGGAGAATAAAAAAACCGCAGGTTTTTAATCCTGCGGTTTTATTGCTTTCGGAGCGATTAATAACGGCGTCCACCGCCGCCACCGCCGCCACTGCGGCCGCGGCCATAACCACCGCCGCCACCGCCGCCGCCGCTTCTGGATTCACGGGGCTTGGCTTCATTGACTTTCAGCGCCCGGCCGTCATTGTCCTGACCG
The DNA here is from genome assembly GCA_964578395.1 of uncultured Pirellulales bacterium. GTDB lineage: Bacteria > Planctomycetota > Phycisphaerae > Sedimentisphaerales > SM23-30 > JAFGBA01. Next base: position 7,009 of record CAZOCV010000174.1, on the reverse strand, counting down.
TTCAGGGCGGCAATAGCGGCTTGCGCTTCTGCGTCGCTGCTCATTTCCACGAAAGCGAACCCTTTGCTGCGGCCGGTTTCGCGATCCATAATGATTTGCGCGCTTTCTACCGTGCCGTGAGCACCAAAGAGGCTTTCGAGGTTTTCCTGCGTGGTTCCGAAACTCAGATTTCCGACATACAACTTCTTACCCATAACAAATTCTCCTGTTATTTTCGGGTGTGATCCTTTATCTTTCCGGATCACTGAGGAAAGCGGCCGACACTTCGACCTTAGAAAAAATGGATGTTGAAGGAGAAATTTTGGTGGAGGGCAGAAAACGAACTGTCACTAACCTGATTTACTCGTTCAGCGAACCAAACTCTATTACCGCAAATTATAGTACCTCGCTGGAGATTGTCCAGAAAAATATTCCATTAATCATCGGCAATATGGGGGTATATGCGTTTTTGGCTCAAAAGGCCGGATTTTGATAAGAAATTAGTACTACAACGCAACAATAACAGAAAAATTTTCCCAACGGAGAAATCAAAAATTCAAAATAAAAATGCAAAATCACATATTAAAAGGCAAAAAGAGGGATTTAATCTGGAAAATCCCAACGGTGTATCTGGATCCGGCCGCATCGTTCAGCCGGCACATATTCCGTCAAATAACAGTTTGATTTTTGCTTTGTCATTTTGATATTTACTTTTTAACTTTTGATATAACACTTTTAAGACTATGACGTTATCGTAAATTCGCGCGCGTTTGCCGGCGTTGGGTCATGAATTTTGAAAAAAAGTTATTTACAGGCTTGACAATCGTGCGGGAGCAGATATGTTTACACCAGACAAGTGAATAGTGCCTGACGCAGGCGGCGCAAGCCTTAAAAGGGAAGACGGTGCGAAACCGTCGCGGACCCGCCGCTGTAATCGAGGACGAACGCCGGACCCGGCCACTGTCAGTAATGACGGGAAGGCCCGGCCAGTAGGATGAATCGAGAGCCAGAAGACCGGCCTGTGGAAGGAAATTTGCAAGCAGCTTCGCGGTATGAGCTGGGCGCGGCCGGACGAATTGTGTCCGGCGATTCCTGCACACAGGATTTATAAAAGCGGCCTTACGTTCCCACCCGAATGTAAGGCTTTTCTTTTGGAATCTGCACCAGGATACAAGGCCTTACGACCACTGCGGAACGTAAGGCCTTTTTTATTGGCTGTCGTGTCGCAGGCATCCTGCCTGCGGCGTTTGCTGTGGCCGTCGGTAGGGTGGGTCTGCGACCCACCACGATGTGGACGCGAGACGCGGTGGGTCAGAGACCTCACCCTACAGAAGGTTTGCTATTCATCAGAAACGGATGCGTCACGGAACAGAATCGCGGCCAAGATGCCCGCGTCACGCAATAGATTCGCGGGCAGGATGTCCGCGTCATGGAACAGGATCTTGGGCAAGACGCCCAAGCCATTTGTGTGACCTCGCACGGAGTGAAGACGGGATATTGTTTGCCGTCCCGTTTTCCTCCGCTGTTTAAATTTGCGTTCAACGTAGCTACGTATTTTTGTGAAAAGGATTTGTCATTAACAACACACAGGAGAAGCAACCATGAAAGGATTTATCAAGAGTATGCTGGCAAGTTTAGCGGTTATCGGCGTCGCGGCGGCAGCGCCGTATGCCTTTAACGGCGTGTCTGTGGATGTGGAAACCATTCTCGGCGGCGGCGTCAATGAAACCATTCTCGTAGTCGATTGGAACCGCTTCGACCACGGCCTGGACACCATTACTGAATCCCATGCCTTTGTCTATCGCTGGGACGGCGACAAAACCGTGGCCGACATGCTGGCCGATTTCGATGCGGCCGGAATTTTGGACGTCACCTTCACCTACGGCGGAGCGGCCGCAGGCTTTATCAGTTATTTTGACGGCGTGGAAAGCCACTTCCATGATCCTGTTGAAGAAAGCAGTTGGAATTCCGCCAGTACGACCAACCCGCTGGCCCGCTGGGGCAGTTGGGGCGATTCGGAATGGGACTGGAACACCGGCGGTATTGATGCCGAAATGCTCGCGGATGGCCAATTCGAGGGCATCAACGCCGTTGCGTATTACCTCGACCCCATCCCGGACTACATCGATACCCAGTTGGATATCCCGGGTGTGCCGGAACCGGCAAGCCTGAGCCTGCTGGCGCTGGGTGGGGCGGGCATGTTGCGGCGGCGACGCTGAAACGAAATGACACGGCGGCATACCCGCTCATCGGCGGGTATGCCTGCACTGCTCAAGATAATAACATGAAATACACGATTACATTTTCAGTGTTTATCGGCGTTATTGCCGGGTTGCTCCAGCTGAACCGGGCCGCGACGGCGCATGGCTCAGATTTTGCGACCGACGTCACAAGCTGGAACGGTTCGTTTGGGGTGGGGCCCTACAGCGATCCACTGGCGGTGCTGGGCGAGCCGACGACGTGGGTTTTGCAGCCGCCGGCGGATGGCGGCGACGTGGTTGCCTGTTCGATGGTGCATCCGGCCTACAATACCGCGCCTGACGGCGGCAAGCTGGTGGTCACGCTGAAGCCGGGGAGTTTTATCGTCGCGGGTTTTGACCATAACGTTGCGGATGATCCGGGCAACCCCTATGGGATGGATTTTATCGTGTTCGGCAACGGTTTTTTCGAGGCCGGACCGTCGGGGACTAATGAGGTTGATCCGGATACCGATATGAGCGTGTATCAACTGGCCAGCCCGACGGCGGTGGAGGAAGAACGCATTCTGGTCAGCGTCGCTCAGGACCCCAACGGGCCGTGGTATGCTTTCAGCAGCGGCCCTTACGCAGATACGGCGTTTCCGACGCAGGCGTTTTCCTGGGATGGCGCCGCCCACGACTGGGGGTCGCCGCTGGATTGGCTGCGGCCGATGAATCCGGCGCTGGCGGTGAGCGATTTTAACGGCCTGACGGTCGAACAGGCCATCGAACTGTATGACGGGTCGGCGGGGGGGACGGCGTTTGATTTGGCGCAGCTTGCCCCGGCGGATTACACAGCTCTGGCGGCGGACCCGATTACCGGGCGGAAGTGGATTCGGTACATAAAAGTGGAGCCGGCGCCGGGCGCAGCGCTGTATGGCGAGATAGACGCCTTCGCGGATGTGGCCGGCTGCGATGATTATCAGCATCCCCGCCCGGCCGGCGACCTCAGCGGTGATTGCCGCGTAAACCTTGACGACTGGACGCTGCTGGCGGCACAATGGCAAAATCCGCTAACGATGGACGATTTAATTAATGTCGCCGCCGACTGGCTGATGTGCACGTTCGACTGCGACTCACTATAGGTGTTCTATGAATTTTCGGTTACGCAAAGCTTTTACCCTGATTGAACTGCTGGTGGTTATCAGCATTATCGCGTTGCTGGTGAGCATTTTACTGCCGGCGCTGGGGCGGGCGCGGGAACAGGCCAAAGGCGTTTACTGCCTGAACAATTTGCGGCAAATCGCCATGGCGGCGACCCACTACGCCACCGAGCAAAATGATTATTACCCTATGGCCCATTACACCGCGCAAAATGACTCGACATGGTGGTTTTTCGCCTGGGATTTCACGACGAGCGAAAACGATGAGGTGGTTTCGGGACTGCTCTGGCGGGATGAGCCGATTTCAGAAATACACCAGTGCCCCGGTTACAAAGGCGCCTCCAACACCGCCCATGATCCGTATAGCGGCTATAACTACAATACCAGCTATATCGGCCACGGAGAAAATGAATCCGTCGGCGCGGATTTTCACGGGAAAATCATCGACAGCCCCTGGGTCGCCGGTTCGATGATTGTTTTGCCGGAAAAAGCCGCTGCCGTCCGCACGGCAAGCGAGTGTGCCTTGTTCGGCGACGGCCATTACAGCGGCGGCGCTAATAAATTTATGCGGGCGCCGTGGGCGTGCGCCGGCGATACGGATTACGCTCTCAAACGCGCCGGCACGCAGGGTTTTCGCCATAACGGTAAAACCAGCGTCGCCTGGGCCGACGGCCACGCCACAGGGCAGGCGGAGTTGCATACGGAATCGGTGGCGGAAGTGAAAACCATTCTGGATAGTTACAACGCCGCCCAACCATCGCCGCTGATCGGCTTTTTGTCCAGTGACAACAGCGCCTACGATTTACGCTGATGCCAAAAAAATCTCACCCGACGTCGAAACAACGACGGGTGAGATTAGACGGGTAACAGCGCATCTTTAATTTTTTCAGGCGCGGCAAATACGCTGACCGAGACGCAACGGCCTGAATAACAGGCCCAGGCCCAGCAGGATCAGCGTGGCGGGTTCGGGAATGGGATTATCGTTGATAAACCCGAAGTTATCCATATACACGCTGGCGCACTTTTTGGTATTGAAACCCAGAAAGCGGTTGTGATAAAAATGATTCTGGTCGTCGGTGAAGACCAGGCCGAGGTCTTCAGGCCCGGCCAGCACGTCGGCGAGCGTTTTGGTATAAGCGGCCTGATTGGGCCATTCCACGAAAGCGTCGGGCGTAAGCGTAAACTCAAACCTCGTCCAGCCGTTCATGTCGCTGACGGCAAGACTGACGGTATCATTGCTGACATAATAATTGTTGCCGCCGGTGGTCGTGCCGGCGTAAAAGCGCACGGTCGGTCGGCCGCCGTCGGTGAGGACCGAGCCGCATACCTTCACATCCACGGTAAAGGTCAGGTCGGTAAGGTCGCCATAGGGCGTCACGTCGCCGGCCTCAAAGCCGTATAGCCGCCAGGCGCCGTTGCTGACGTGGGCCTTGATGTAGCCGCCGCCCTGGCCGTCACTGAGCCAGACGGGGGCGTACTTGTTGACGCTGCCGTTGTTTTTGATGTCGGCCGCCAGCCAGCCGTTGGCGTCCTCATCAAAGGTTTCGATGTAGGCGGCCTGACAAAGGACCGCGACCGATAACACCGCTACGGTAATAACTCGAATGTTCCGTAACATAAGACTCTCTCCTGTACTTGTGTACTCTCCGTTTTTGCGTAACTCCAAAGTCACGCGTTCACCTCAAAAGTACGATTGAAAATACGGCCGGGCAAACGATGCGAATTAAAAATCGGTTCACCAAAAAGAATTTTCGACCTCAAGCAGCATAAAGGCCCTAAACGCCCTGCCGTTTAATGGGTTTGCCGGACCGTTATAATCGTTAAATCCTCCCCGCCCCCGCTGATTCTCGGGTAAGGTGGGTCTCTGACCCACCGCGAAATTGCGCATGGGCGGGACATAAATAAGTCCTATACGACTTATAAGACCCATGGCCGGATGCCGCGCTCACGTGAGAGTGAGCAGGGCGCCCGGCCCAAGCCTCGGGATCGAATCGCGGGCAGGATGCCCTCGTTCCGGGCAATTACGGCGGCGGATACTTCTTGACCGGCGGGGAAGCGGCGATTATAGTAATAAAATTCTGGGAATGTTAACGTAACATTCTCCCTGACAGGAAGTTAGAGATATTTTTATGAATGGCGCAAACGAAGTCGGCGTAGCTTTGGTGGGTTTTGGCACGGTAGGAACAGGCGTTGCCCGAATCCTGCTGGAAAACGGTTCGTTGATAACCCATAAGACGGGTCTGCGCCTGCGTTTAGCGCACGTGGTGGATAAGGATACGACTCGGCCGCGTCCGCTGACGCTGCCGGAAGGGCTGCTGCATGGCGATTTGCAGCGGGCGCTGGATGATCCGGCCGTAGGCATCGTGGTCGAACTGGTGGGCGGGACCACCATTGCGGCCGATATTCAGAAAAAAGCCCTGGTCGCCGACAAGGATGTGGTGACCGCCAATAAGGCGCTGCTGGCCGAGCGCGGCGAGGAAATTTACCAGACGGCCCGGACGCACGGCCGGTCGATAGCTTTTGAAGCCAGTTGCTGCGGGGGTATTCCCATTATCGGCGCGTTGCGTACAGGGCTGGCGGCTAATAACATTTCCGCGATTTACGGCGTGGTCAACGGGACGTGTAATTACATTCTCACGGAAATGAACGAACGCGGCAAGACCTACGCGACGGCTCTAAGAGAGGCGCAGGCGGCGGGCCTGGCCGAAGCCGACCCGACGCTGGACGTCGATGGCTCCGACAGCGCTCACAAACTGGCGATTCTGGCGTCGCTGGTACTGGGGCAAACCATTTGTTACGATGATATTCCCATTACCGGTATCGATCAGGTCGATGTGCTGGATATTCAATACGGCAAGGAAATGGGTTATATTATGAAACTGCTGGCGATTGCCGAGCAGACGGAAAAGGGCCTGTGGCTGCAAGTAGCGCCGGCGTTTATTGACGACGATGAGCCGCTGGCGGAGGTCGATGGGGCGTTTAACGCGGTGAGCGTGTTCGGCGACGCGGTGGGGCATACGTCGTATTACGGGCGCGGGGCGGGGATGATGCCTACGGCCAGCGCGGTGGTGGCGGATATTATCGAAACCGCCCGCGGCAACAGCGGCAAGCTCTTCGCGGCGGCGCCGGCGTTCGGCCGGGCGGCGCCCCAGGCGAAACTGTGTCCGCCCAAGGATATTCACAGCCGGTTTTACATTCGGCTTAATGTCGTGGACCAGATGGGCGTGTTCGCCAAAATCGGCCAGGTGCTCGGCGACTGCCGCATCAGCATTTCGGCCCTGATGCAGCATGAAAGCCATTCACGCAATGACATCCCGGTGGTGGTGATGACGCACCGGGCCTGTCAGGCGGACATGGATGAGGCCATCGACCGGCTGGAGGCGCTGGATGTGGTCAATACCCGTCCGGTTTGTATTCACGTGATAACCCCGCCAATGGATGAGCAGGAATGAAGTATGCGATTGTAATCATGGATGGCGCCGCGGATGAACCTCTGGCGGAACTGAACGGGCTGACGCCGCTGGCGAAGGCCCATACGCCCAACACCGACCAACTGAGCATCGAGGGTCGCCAGGGCCTGGTGCGGAATGTGCCGGCGGGGTTTCCGCCCGGCAGCGACGTGGCGCTGATGAGCGTGCTGGGGTACGACCCCAAAACGTATTACACCGGGCGTGCGCCGCTGGAGGCGGC
>CAZOCV010000173.1:0-7673 GCA_964578395.1 uncultured Pirellulales bacterium | reverse complement strand
CCCGCTTCCGCCAAAGCCTCAAGCTGACCTTTTAACCCGTATAACCTCGGTTTCTTCGACGTTTACGTTTCGATTGAAACATACAACTTTAACTATGCGATAAATGTAATTTCTCAAATACCCGTTTGAACGCCAGATGACGTCGCACGCCTTTTGGTGATTGTTGAGGTTCCGTAGATATATATCTTTCCCAATCTCCTGATGGAATATCGCATTCTTCGCTATCATGAATCATACGATATCGCTCCAAGCAACCGTGATCATAATCCAAAATACTCATTAACATCTTATCCTCATCATAATATCGCCACTCGCCATGCCAGTATCCATCTTGCCAATAACCTTCACATTTCATTTTCCCTTGAGCGTTATATTCAACCATTTTCCCATGATACCAACCCTCGGCATTAATTTCTCTTTCAATATAGGAAGCATCTGCACAATGATATGTTGCAACTCTCACTACCCGACCATCCGCTAAAACCCTTTCAGTAACATTAATGTTATTGTCATTTAAAAAATTATGTGCGATTTCAATGGTTATGGGCCCAATAACGGCTACTCCAAATGAAAGCAAGTACACCATCAGTAACATCATACTTGCGGCTACTCCCGGAGGGCGATGCCGAAATGTACGCCAAACCGATTTGACACCATTCGTCAGCAACATTAAAGGATTCGGCCCTTTGGCCAGTTTTTCCACTAGCACATCCACAATCACCTGTAGATACGGCCGTGGAGGTATTTCTTCATTCACTATCATAGGATCCGAAAGGAACGTTTCACGAAGCCTCCGCAAGGCTTTCCCATGTAAGAACACCGCGGGAATTGTAATCAACTGAAAACCTGCTATTACCCCTAACACAATACTACCCAGCAAATATGCCATAATCCCCAAACAAACCACTGCAAACAATTTAAAACCCGCTTCAACCGCAGGATGACGGCTGAAAATGATCGTTTCCAGAATCCGCCCACCGTCCAACGGCACAAACGGCAATAGGTTAAACGCGTTGATAAACATCGCCAAACGAGCGACTTTCATTAAATTAGGTTGTTCTGTTTTCAAGGCGATAATCCCAAGCACAATCCCGATAAGCAACCCCGGCGTCGGCCCCAGTAGCGATACAATAACTTGTTGCCAACCTTTCGGCGTCCGCGCCTGCCCGGACACCGCCGCTCCCATGAAAGGAATAAAAAACATCTTCACATCGCGATAACCAAATAGTTTCATCCCCAGGTAATGTCCCCCCTCATGCACCAGCAATACGCCGATCACAATCAAACCATCTACAAAGGTAAATCGACCCCCCATTACCGCAATAAACAAAATCATTGTGACAATCAGCGTTCGTATATTTCGCCACCGGTTCACCAGCTTGGCGCTATCCTGCAGCAATGCTGCTTCCACTTTATCTACCCACCCCGGCTCCGCAACGTCTCCAACAACCGAAGGTATAATAGGTTGTTCTTCTGACATGATCACCTCTTGATATATATCCTTACACCCGGATTATTCAACTAATCCTCCTGCACCGGCCAAAACACCCGGTCCCCGCCGGCTTCACTCCGTCCCCACCAATCATCCGGTGTCTGCTTGCCGCCGTCATCATCCATATCCTCACCCAAGCTATATAATATAAAATCATCACCTACTCGACGGAACTTTAAAGTGCCGCCACCGTAAGGATCAAGTGGCAACCGCTTAAGATATCCTTCACGTTCAAGTATAACCAAATCTGATGGGTAGTGTTCTTTTTCTTGTCTATAAAGTTTCAATGCGACTATAGCTATTAGCGCTTCGTGCTCCTTAAAACTACGAAATACCATTTCGGCTCCCAAAACGCATATATCCTTTTCCCGTGATTGCGGTCCCATAGGATATAATACCGCGTAGGTTGAAGAAAACGGCGCTGCTTTAATTATATGGGGGTAATCTCGTTGTATTTCAAATGGCAAATGAGTTTCCACCGGCTTTTTTTCATCATAATATGCATTCTCTCGGTCCATCGTTGCCTGACGATCCGCGTGTAAAAGAGCACGCCAGGCACAAATACATATCTCCCGAGCATATTCAATTTTATCCCACGCTGAAAACAGCTCATACGTTCTAAAATTGTATAAATTCATCCATCGTATGGGGTTGGGCTTTGCTCGAACACCCGGACCAAATAAATACTGCACTAAATCAAGTGCATATAAACGTTCTGCATCCAAATACACTTGGTCAATTCTCGGCATCGTCTCCAATGCCTCTCGAAAACCGGCAAGTTGTCCGGCGGTAAAATCATGTTGCGATAGTAATTCCACAAATAAATCAACTCCCCATCTCACATTTGCAATACCAACAAGATAAGAAATAAGCAAAGGCTTATGCTGAACCATATGCACACCGGAACGTATAAGTACCAGGGATAACTCCGCCGCATCTTCATATAGGTGTCTATGGATAAACAAATTAATGTTCAGATGCACTAATCTCGAAATATCCCGCATCAATTTTAGAAAATCCATATATTCCCCAAATGCCTCATTAAGCCCCTGCCCCGGCTTCTCCACTGTGTACTCCCGCCAGAACAGCGGTCGCTGCGCGGCCTGGCGAAACAAATCCAGCGCCGAAGCATTTTGCTGCACCCATTCCGCCACCAATCCCCAATACGGGTCATTGGGATCGGCCATACGTTCCTCGGTCATATCGTCATCAAGGGCTTCCAACGCCTCCGACATGGGCACATACGCATTTATCGCCTGCTCATACAACACCCAGGCATTGTTCTCATCCGTCAAGCCCTCCGGCCGAGTGAGCTTATTATACTCCGCCACATAATCAACCCGTCCCTCTGGCGCTGAAGCACGTTCCTGCCCCCCATCCGCCCCCGCCGCCAAAATCATAATCACTAAAAAATATGCCTCAACGCCCGGCCGCCAGTAACGCCGCTTTTTCAATCCACTTTCGGCCATTTCGGTCCCCTTTCTGCTTGAAATATGCACCCATATATGCAAAAAACGCCTTTTTGAGTACGGAAATCCAACCGGATTGCCTCATTCTACTCAAAAAGACGCTTTTTGTCTTTGAAAAATTCAATTTAACCGCGATTTTCGCGGTAATTCTTTACTTTTTCACTCGTTCGATATATTCGCCCGTGCGGGTATCGACGCGGAGCAGTTCGCCGGGTTCCACGAACGGCGGCACGGTGATGATTAGGCCGGTTTCCATCGTGGCTTTCTTGTATTGATTAGTGGCCGTCGCGCCCTTGATGGCCGGAGGCGTATCCGTCACCCGCAATTCCACGGTGTTGGGCATATTCACCGTAACGGGCTTGCCATCCATGAATTCGATTTCCACGTCCGTATTCGGTTTGCAATACAACGTTCCATCCACAAACACCGTATCATCCAGCGAAATCTGCTCGTAATTTTCCTTGTGCATGAAAACATGCTCACTAGGTCCGGCCGAATACAGATATTCGTATTTCTGCCGGTCGAGGAACACCGGCTCCAGCGTCTCTTCCGAACGAATCCGCTCATTGATAATCGTGCCGTCCAGCACGCTTTTCAGCTTGGTCTGCAATACCGCCCCGCCTTTGCCCAGTTTAACATGCTGATAATCGAGAACTATATGCGGCGTACCATTCATTCGGACGATCATCCCCTTTTTCATTTCCGTCGCTTTGATCATACATTTATCCTGAATTTTGGGTTTTATTTGCCCGAACACCAACGCGGTGTTACACTAAAACAATGCAATTTAGCGGTTTTTTCTCCTGAATGCAAGGGTTAAAGGTGCATCATGAACATACGAATGCCAGCGGTTGCCGGCCGGTTTTATGAGGCTACGGCCCGCTCCTGCCGGGACCATATTGGTCAACTCCTCCCCGCCGAGACCGTCCGGACCGACCTTTCGCATATTATTGCCGGGATAGTCCCACACGCCGGCTGGGTATTCAGCGGTAATTTGGCCGCGATGGTCTTCGCCTCCATACAACAACGGCAAACCGTAGATACCTTTGTGCTTTTCGGGGCCATGCACTCGGTCCACGGCCGCGAAGGATTGCTCTTTGAAACCGGGGCGTGGCAAACGCCCCTTGGCCAGGCCGCCATAGACGAAACCCTTGCTGAGGCTATTTTATATCAGGGTCCCGGCCTGATTCGCCCGGATAGAAAAAGCCATGAATATGAACATTCCATCGAGGTTCAGGTCCCGTTTATCCAGTATTTATTCCCCGATGCCCGCATCGTTCCCATTCTGGTTGGACCGGTTGAAGAAGCGCCGGATATCGGTCGGGCCGTTGCCCGCGCCATTGGCAAAAACGCCCTCAACGTCGTTTGCATAGCCTCGACAGACCTTACCCATTACGGCCCCGGTTACGGCTGTACCACCATGGGCACCGGACCTGAAGGCATTCGCTGGGCCAAGGAAACCAACGATAAATTCTTTATCGAGCTTGCTTTGAAATTTCAGGCCGACCGCCTCGTTGATGCGGCCAATACCCATGCCAATGCCTGCGGCGGCGGAGCGGTAGCTGCGGCAGTTGCTGCGGCGGCGGCGCTGGGTGCAAAAAAAGCCGAACTGCTGGCGCATACCACCAGCGCCGAAGTCATGGTCCGAGATTTCGGCCAGACCGCCCGCGATAGTGTCGGTTACGCGGCTATCGTTATGGGATAATGGCGACAATCCCCAACCTGTTCGTCACTCATTATGCTTGCAGATAGATTGGTTTTCATCACAGACATTGGCGATTGATTTTTTTACTTGGCCAGATCAATCAGCCAGGTCGGACCGCAAGTTTCGCCGGCACGAACGGCGGAGGAGGCATTACCGGGTATTACCGGCGCATCGGGCAGCTCACCCTCGTTGTAGGTAAAGACAAGATGGCCGCATGTCCGGCAACTCTTGTTACTGACCGTTTGCAGCAGCATTTCCTTGATGAGATCATTATCCAGATTGATATCATAAATTAATTCGCACTCGCCCAGCTTGTCATCATGGGCGTTAAGAATAATAGTTGCGGCAGTGTAATCTTCATCGAAAGTGGTGAGGAAGGGCCATTGCCGCAAAGCGCCATCGCGCCGGACGGTATCAACGACATGCAGTCCGCTCCAGGGCCGGCCCAGACCTGCAAAAAAAACGCCGCCCACGTAGCTCGCCGCCGGTTTTCCGGAAGCATCAAAAACCAGCGCCCCCTGCGGCGTATCCAGGTAACGCAAAACGCCATCAATGCTGACTTTCAGCCACGGCCGCTGCTGGCGATACATGGCGTAATGGATAGGAGCGAAACCCTCCCCTTCAATTCTATGGCCGTTCCAGTCGCCCGTCATCGTGTAATGCATCCAGCCGCGTTTGTGCATGGCGTCCCGATGGTCCTTGACGGACACATCATCGCCCCATTTATATATGAAGTCGTCGGCGCGGAGAGTGTTATATTCATAGGTGGTCTTGTAATCGGGAACATCCACGAAACGGCGGTCGATACGGGAAATAGGCATACGCCTGCGGCAGTCGATGTGCCAATCGATGCCGGTGACGCCGCCTTCAATTTGCTCAATAAACTCTCGCAACTGGGGAGGATCGCAGGGCAGACAATTGACCTTCAGGCCGCCGCGATACAGATTGTAGTTGAGGCTGTGAACCGTATTGTTATAACTTGCATAATAGTAATCGGCATTGTCGTCCTGAAGCCAGGCGCAAAGAGCGGTTTTCTCGTTGGCGGTCCAGCGCTGCATCCGCGAAAGCATCGGTCCCTCAACACCTTCAGGAAAATAGAGCCATTGTTCATACGCGCCCTTGCTGAGGCTGCGGGGTACTTTACTGCCGCGGTGCTGCGATTGCTCGATAAAGTGGCAACTGGTAACGCTGCCGCGGGAAGGCATACTAAGGGACAGGGGCAGCCATGATGTCGGCCGGGTCACCACCGCCACCGCCGCAATCAGGGCCGCCAGACCGGTCACCACGATAGTCGTTTTACTGGTAAGCAACCACAGGACCGTTCCTCCCGCCCCCGTCGTTCCCGTCGTTACGGCCGCATGACTGACACCCAGGCCGCCCATCCCTCCGACGGAAACCGCTGCTTCCGACGGCGCCGTCAACCGGCCAAATAATCCCAGGGCCATGACAAAGGCTGCCTTGTGAATGCCTTGCCGGGTTAAACGCCGCTGCAGTAATCTTCTGGCCCGGAAGAACAGCATTCGCGCTGACAAGCCCGAACAGCCCAAAGCTTCGCCCACCTCATCGTAAGAAAGATTTTCCAAGCACCGCAGGGCAATCACTGCCCGATAGTGCTCTTTAAGCTGCCCCATAGCCACGAATACTTTATTGGACAACTCCTTCTCAATAAGCCGGTCCACCCCTGACTTCTCCACTGGGGCAGGCTGATAATCCATAAATTTTTCATCAATACCGGACATGTTTATTATCGTTTGGCGACTTGATCTGCGATAATGGGTCTGAATAGCCCGTAGAGCGATACGATAAAGCCACGGCCAGAATGATTCCTTCTTTTTAAGGCTCGCTAATGACTTAACCATCGATAGCAGTGTCTCTTGCGTCAGATCGTCCGTCAGGTCGGGATCCAGCGTGACACGGTGGATATAGGCGCGAACTCTGGGTTCGGCCATACGGGAGAGTTCAGAAAGTGACTCCTCATGGCCTTGCCACGCCTGGGCGACAAGCTCATAAATACCTTCATCTTCAAGTATCACGTAACACCTAATAGTAAGGTTGTTAATATTTTGATTTTGTTACGCTTTTTTTGAAATTTAGTCAAATAATAATCATTTTCCCTGATTCTGTCCCGTATTCTTTGTGCAATTGGTATATCCGGGGTAAACCTATCCCAAATTATCCAGTTTCCATCGCAAATCCCGGAGCGGACAGGATCGCGACAATCCCCTATAATCGACAAAACTTACCAATACGTAAAAAAGGGTGAATATGTTTATAACACATTATAAATAAGCAAGTTGTATAACATATCACGCCGGCAGTCTTTTTAGGAACATCGTTTGCATCAGCTTCTTTGTGAGATGTTTTCACAAGGAGTAGATGAAAATGGTTGAATATTTTCACATTTTACCCAAAACCAACACCATTCAGCGTCTTTTATTACTGATTATCACTTTTTCTGTGTTTTCTATGGTATCCGTCGGCTGCCAAAATAATCGTAACCTATTTAATAATAAAAAGTTAGATTACCCTCTCACCTATCCTGTCCAGAGATCGGCTGCGGTTGCAACCCATTATCAAAATTCGCCGGCATGGAGCACAATGAACCCAAATCTGCTATTTTCTTGTGCTTCCTATGCCAATAAGAACTCCTCAGCGGAAAACTATCTGCGCGAAAACTGGCCCAATTCGTCATCGGCGACTGGATACACAACTCATTATGAATCAATAAGTTATAGAGAGAGAATGGATTTACGTTACATTGATTACGGCCGCAGCAGGCCTCGTAATACGTTGCATCATGAAATACGCGGTTATCGCTGGGTTCGTCAAACAAATAATCATAACTAATTGTAAATAAATAAATTATAAAAAAATGCCCTCGGCGAACGCCCAACAAAAATCTCAACTTCTTTTTTTACAATAAGTTAAGTTCTTTTTCCTGCCCTGACGATAAGCTTTTTATAGGAAAATAACCAACAATTTTACGTTGGAAAATCATCACGTAATT
>CAZOCV010000172.1:0-7788 GCA_964578395.1 uncultured Pirellulales bacterium | reverse complement strand
AAAATAGTCGGCTCGGTATAGGTATAAGCGATGCTGGTGCAGCGCTGCTCCAGGGCGGCCTTTACCAAATCCTCCGGCCGAAAAGATTGGCCCGAAACCTGCTTTTGCAAAAGTGGAGACTGGCTGATTTGCCAGTTTTGGCAGAAGTCGCAACGGAAATTGCACCCCACCGCCGCCAGGGAAAAGCAGCGGCTGCCCGGCTGAAAATGATACAGTGGTTTTTTTTCGATAGGATCGACATGAACCGCACAAATCGCCTGGTAATTTAGTGAATACAGAACGCCGTCGATGTTGCGGCGAACCTGACAATGGCCCAGGTCGCCGTCTTTGATGCGGCAACGAAAGCAGCACAGGCGGCACTGAACCGCTTTATTTTCCGCCGGAGACCACAAAACGGCTTCATTCTGCTGCGTATTCATATCACAATCCTCCATGATAACGTGGATTTGCTGCATATATGATAATGTTTTGCCATAAATGTTTCAACTCCGGAGAATTCGCCATATTCATGACAAAAAAGTGGAAAAACCGGCCTATTTTCGCTTAAATAATGGGTTATGATATTAAAACCAGAGTTATCACAAACAGCACCAAAAAGTGCACCTTCAGCCGCCGGCGGCGGTTATCTTGGCGGTTTGCCTCTGGCGGCGCCCCTGATGCAGGCATCCCTGAGCGGTTATAGCGACCGGGCGATGCGGCTGCTGGCCCGGCGGTTCGGCGCGCCGCTGACGTTTGCGGGAGTGATGCTCGACAAGGTGCTGGCCCATCCCAAGGCCCGATGGAAGGCGGCAGCGGAAATCGCTGATGAAGACCACCCCATCGGCGGGCAACTCATGGGCAGCAACCCCCAAACCATGGCGACGGCGGCCAAAGGCCTGGAGGAACTGGGATTCGACCTGGTGGACCTGAATTTTGCCTGCCCGGCGCCCAAGGTGTTGCGCCGCGACCGCGGCGGCGGGCTGCTGAATGATCCCCGTCTGGTGCGTGATATTTTTCGCCGGGTGCGCGATGCGGTCACTCTGCCGGTATGGATGAAACTCCGCATCGGCTGGGACCATGATGAATGGTCGCGGGAACGATTTGAGACGATCTGCGACCAGGCCATCGCCGATGGTGTGGACGCCCTGGTGGTGCATGGCCGCAGCGTCGTACAGCGGTATCGCGGTCAGGCCGACTGGCAACCGCTGGGCGATCTTAAACAGCGTCATCCCACGGCGACAATACTGGGCAGCGGTGATATCAAAACCGCTCAGGATGTGGTTAACCGGATGAACGAAAACCATCTGGACGGCATCGCCATCGCGCGCGGCGCCGTCGGCAATCCGTGGATTTTTGCAGAGGCCCGCGCCCTGCTGGCAAATCAACCTTTGCCTGCGCCTCCCACTTACGCCGAACAGGCGGCTATCATGCATGAACATTTCACCATGCTGTGCGAATTATACCCGGAGAAGAAAGCCGTGGGATATTTCCGCAAGTTCAGCATTCGTTATGTGCGACGGCATCCGCAGCGTAAAATGGCGCTAATGGATTTGATGGCGGCCGATTCGGGCCAAAGGGTGCATCAAACGATTGATAAATGGTATCGGCTATAACGATTCTAACGGTTGTGCCGGTTTTTCCTTTTAACCAAACCGGCTGGCCATAACATGCTTTTACTCTCACCCGGCGGGACAGAAATCATATCGGACCTGTTTGCTTTTCAAGGGGTTATTTTGCATGATTAAAGGTCATACTATGAACAAATAAAGCCTTGCCCGCCGGGGAAGTAAAGCGATTGTAACAACTGGCCTGCCTGAAGGGGCGTTTATCAGTACTGATATCCTAAATTTTTTCGGAACCCGCCTTAATATGAACCATTAACCTGTCGATATCTCATGCAGCGGCGGTTGTCCGTATTGCGCCGGACGACCGGAGCCGCACAATAGCGTTGCACCTGGATGCAGTGGTTTTTCGGACGTTGGCGCTGCGTATGCGCCTCTGGCCGAATGAACCGGAACGCTTCAAAGCTGTGTTTTCGCAGAGAGGCTATAATTATGGCATTCAGGACATTACGACGAAGACGTATTAACTCCCTTCATTCCAGCATAAAACTAAATCTGGAAGCCCTCGAATCCCGCCTGCTTCTGGCGGCGTCCGTCGGCGACTGGATAAACGTTGATATCAGTGATTTTGACCAGCCGGGCTATGGCCAACCTGATGCGTTTTTCAGTGACCCCCTGGGCGAACTGACCGACACGGACGATTTGGCCGTCGTCTATGATTTTCTCAACAACGACCACCATGACGCCGACACAACAGCCCTTGAGGCTTTGTCGGGCGGCTATACTTTATTTCTGGATTTCGACGGCGCACGCGTTTACAGCCGCAGCGGTGATTTCTGGCTGGGCAGCGACTATATCGACATCCCTGCTTATGACCTGAGCATGTATGGCTGGGACGGGCTGGAAAATCAGTCCATTTCCTATATCACGCAATTCGTCCAGGAAGATTACGCCGCTTACCATATTGAGGTTACCAGCGTTGAACCGGCGTCAGGCGAATATACCACCATTTACGTCGGCGGCACGAATGACTGGTTTCGTTCCGGCAGCAGCGTTATCGGCGTGGCGACCTACGATGTCGGCAACACGGATGCGAGCAATTTTGGATTCGCTTTCACCGAAGAGCTGGCCTTGTATCAGCAACCGTACTATTCCAACGGCAGCGTACTGGCTTTCAGCGAATATGTGGCCAACCTTATCAGCCACGAAGCGGCCCATACCTACGGAGCTAATCATGTCTCCGATCCATCGTGCATGATGAATCCCTATTTGCCCCTTACGCCGCGGACGCAGAGTTTCGGCAGCGGTACTATCCCCGGCAGCAGTCAGACGCAGGACACGCAAAGCCTGCTGGGAGACAATCTCGGCTATACCGCCGCCGGCGGAGATGATTACGGCGACACCCGAACAACCGCCAGTCTGACAACCGTCAACAGTACGATCGAAGGCTTGCTGGAACGCCGGGACGATGTCGATGCTTTTACGTTTATTGCCGGCCAAACGAGTGAAATCACCGTCGCTATAGATACCGGCATTTTCGGCAATCTCAACTCCTATCTGCAAATTGTCCGCACCGACAACGGCTCGCTTATAGCGGAAAATAATGACCTGCAGAGCACCGACAGCGGCGTCGCCTTCGATGCCACGGCGGGAACCAGCTATACCATTCTGGTCAGCGGATATAATTATGTCTCATCGGGCAGTTACACCCTTTCCATCACCGGTCCGGAAGCCGACGGCGCATTAATCATCGCGGAAATTGACGGCTGCGACGACGGTGTCTTCACCGCCGGCGCCATCAATCTGCTTGCCGATAATCCTGATTTGGATATCTGGCGTCTTACCAATTTCAGCGCAGCGCCGGTTACAGTAACCATGTCACTACAGGAAGGGTCCGGTTTTGAACTGGCCGGAGAAAACCAGATAATCATCCCGGCCGGAGAGGGCGTTACGGTCTCCGTGCGCGTTAATGCGGCATTCGCCCGTCCTCTTGCCGACAGCCTCATCCTTACGGTCGATGACGCTGAACAAACCACACAAACGATTAATATCAGCGTCGATGCCTATGCCCTGCTCAGCCAAAGCCGTTCCTACAGCTTCACCGATCACGACGGCGACAGAGTCACCGTCATGCTGCTGGGCGATGCACAGGCGAAACTGACCTTAGGCGACGCCGATGAACCTGATATCAATTCTATCGAATTTACCGGCGGAGAAGGCATGTTGATAATTCTGACCGGCAGCGGCCGAACGCAACTGGGCCGGTTAACCGGTACGGCCGATGTGAACATGCTGATGGCCTCGAAGGTTGATGTCGTCGGCGAAATTGATTTGAACGGGACTATCGGCAACGCCATGCTCGGCGACATCCTTGGCGCAACGGTACATTTCGCCGCAACCAGCCGCTCCATGCTGCAAGCGGGCGCCATTACCCAAAGTGATATCCAGATTGACGGAACGCTGGGAACGCTGCGGGCGAACAGCATTAACGGCGGCAGTTTTCAGACGGACGCGCTTGGTCGAGTGATGCTCGGGAGCGGCTTCACCGGCGACCTGACCGTCACCGATGGCGATCTGGATTCGATGATGGTCCAGAGGGGCGACTTCAGCGGCAACATCAACATTCTTGACGGCAATCTCAAAAGCCTGATGGTCATGGGCGGGAATATGACCGGTACGGTGCGCGTCAGTGAAATTCTGGATCGCATGATGCTGCTGGGCGGAACCTTCAGCGGGTCGGTTCACGCCGACGATACCGTCAATATGGTCATGGCCCGCGACTTTAATCAGGCCAGTCTGACCGCCATGACGGACATCGGCCGCGTGATGGTGATGAACGACATGCTCGATTCCCTGGTTGCCGCCGGTTATGACCCGGATGTTCAATTGGAAGATTGCGCCGCCGCCTTACCGACGGTCAACGCCCATTTGAACAGTTTGAGCGTTTTCGGTACGTTCCGCGGCAGTACGATTGCCTCCGGCGTCGCACCGGATAACGAAGGCAATTTCATCAACGGTCAGGGCATCGCGGCCCAGGGAACGCTCGGTTCGATCAGCCTGCGTTACGTGGAAACCAACAATAACGCTCATCCTTTCGGCGTGGTGGCTCAGGATGATGTGGACCGCCTGCTGGTCAATTCCCGCAGTGTGGATGAAACCTTCCAGCAGGACGATTTCTACGTAACCGTCCTGAAAGGATAGTTCCAATTGCCAACAGCAGGCCTGATGTTCCCTGAATAACAATACCCTATGAAAGCAACAAAAAATATCTCAAAGGCAGAAAAAGATACTGGTCCATCGTAATCTCTTTTTCACGAGTAATGATTACCCCGAGTTTTGGATTAAATTTTTTCGAGATATGTCCTAACGCAGTAACACGATCTATCCCACCAGGGATTATAAGGAGCAAGAATGTTGTTTATATCCTTATTTTCCATTCATAATCCTTTGTGAATCAAGTTCTTATAAGAATTTGCAAAATATGAACCCTTCAAGGCTTATATTTTTCTATTTTATATAACCCTTTGCTAAACATGATCTTAAAAATACCGTAAAAAACTAAATCCTTTTCGGCACTCATGTTACGTACAAAAACCATATCACTCTTTTGACTTGCCGGCAATGGTTTGTGGTTTTGGAAAAATGCGTATCCAGGCGATAAAAATGGGATTCCCGCCAATATGGAAATAATCATTCAGTGATTCCACGTCAGTATCGGACTTCGCCTTCGGCTTGACGAAACCCATGGCCGCTGATATATTTCCATTCCTGAAAAAAATGGTTTTTTGGAATGGAAAGGCAGCCTGATGGACATAATTCCTTTTCGCGGCTATCGTTATAATACTGAAGTTGTCGGCGATCCGGGCCGGTGCATTGCCCCTCCTTACGATGTTATCGACCCCGAGCAACAGAGCGAACTTTACGACCGCAGTCCCTACAACATCGTGCGGATTACCAAGGGTAAAACCACGCCTCAGGACAATGCCAACGATAACGTTTATACCCGTGCCGCGGTCGCCCTGCGCAGTTTCCTTGATAAAAAAGCCCTCAAACCTGACAGTAAAGACAGCATCTATGTTTATGTGCAGGATTTCACAGTTCAGGGTCAGCCTCTCCGCCGCAGCGGCTTTATCGCCCTCGGCAAACTCGAAGGCTACGATGGTTCGGTCCGGGCGCATGAGCAGACCCTTGCTGGCCCGAAGGCCGACCGCCTGAACCTGATGCGGGCCACCAAGATTCAGACGGGTCAGGTTTTCATGCTCTATTCCGACCCCAAGCGGCGCATTGACGCCCTGCTTGACAAAGCCAGCCAGCAACCTCCCCTGCTGACCCTGGATGACGAAGGCGTCAAGCATCGTCTGTTTGCCATCACCCAACCGGATGATATCGCCACTATCGTCGCCGTCATGAAAGAACAGTCGGTATTTATCGCCGACGGACACCATCGCTACGAAACGGCCTGTAATTACTATAAGGAAACGGGCAATCCCGCCGCCAGCCACCATATTATGACCTTTATCAACACCCACAATGAAGGTCTGGTGGTGCTGCCCACCCACCGGCTATTTAAGAATATCGCCAATTTCCAGCCCGTCAAACTGCTGGAAAGCTTGAAACGTCATTTTGACATCGCTCGTTTGGCCTTTACGGACGAAGCCGCGAAAACCAACCGCCGCGAGATGATGTTTAAGGCGATGGCCCTGGAATTTGAACAACGGCTGCACACTTTTGGCTTGTATCTGGCCGACCGGGCGTTTTACGTTCTGACCCTAAAAGACGTCGCTCCCATGGACACCCTCGCCTCCGACCATAGCCCCGCCTGGCGGCAACTGGATGTCGCCATTTTGCATAAACTCATCCTCGAAAACCTGATGGGCATCGGCGAGGCCGCACTCACGGCCGAAAGCAACCTTATTTACATCAAGGATATCGGCGCCGCCACCCAGGACGCCATTGGCCGCGTTGATATCGGTGAGGCCCAGGGGCTATTCTTTATGAACCCCACTCGCCCCGAAGAAGTCGCCGCTACCGCCGCCGCCGGCGAAAAAATGCCCCAGAAATCGACCTTCTTCCATCCCAAAATCTTCTCCGGCCTGGTCATCAACGTGCTGGAGGAAAAGCGGGGTTAGGGAGCCGTATTTTTCCCCGGCCAATCCCACTGGGCCAAATCATCGCTCCAGGCTATGCCGATGGAGCAATGGGCGTCGAAGGTATCCTGTTTGTTTTCCATTTTTGGCCCTTCGCCGTGGAAAAACATCAGGTATTTCTCCACCCCCTTTACCCGCCGCAGATCAATCACCGCGCCGGCCGTTAGCCGAACCTGTGCCCAGGGCCATTCTTTCTGACCGAGGGTAATCAACTCGCCTTCATCACGCCATTCTCTCAGGTTTTGGGAACGCTTGACGCCGATGCCGTTTCGGGGAGAATGGAACAGTACATATTCACCATGATCAACCAGGACGCATACATTTTCACCACTGTCCGTGCGGCCGGCATACGTCCAGTTCCTCAGGTCGCGCGACCACGAATAACTCACGCCGCTTTGCTTATAAAAACACCACCACTTGCCCGGTTCATCCTTATCTTCCAGCAGGTAAGGATCAATCATGCGGCCCATGTCCGCCTCGGACACGTCCGGCCCCTTCACGCGGAGTAATTCGGGTTCGCTCCAGGTGTCGAGGTCTTTGCTGCGCATGACAAAAACCCGCGAGGTATTATCACCATAAGCAACCTTGTCCCCCTTTTTGTAGTCGGGCCGGGGGTAGGTTTGCAGACACAAAATCCATTCATCCCCAAACCAAACGATATTGCCCGGACTGGAATAATTCAATTTCTGGTCCTTGGGCGTGATAATCATCGGCTGCGTCCATTGGCGTAAATCCTCGGACTTCATCTGGACCGTATAAGAATAAATCTTCCCATCCGGATCGGCTTGCACGAGGGTGCAGAAAAGATGGAACCTGCCGTCATGATACAATACGGCCGGATCACGATAGGCCGTATCAGCATCGCCCGGCAGAATTATCGGCGATTGGAGTGCCGTGAGCAGGTCGGCGGTTTCCCCCTTCGTCTGCGTCCCGGGCACGGATACCGCCGATGCCGAACACCCGGCGAATAAAAACGACAGCACGGCGGCAACCATTCTCATGCGGCTATCCCAAAACCATCCGCGTACAAGCTTTATTCCGATAATCAAAGTCGTCCCTTGATACAACAACCGTTGCCGTCAGCATTATTTGCGCGCAGA
>CAZOCV010000171.1:0-7821 GCA_964578395.1 uncultured Pirellulales bacterium | reverse complement strand
GGTTACGATGGCATCGGCGGCCAGGCCGACATGAAAACGGGCGGCATGTTGGGACGTTACATGGACCCGGAGTTCGATTTCAGGATTGAAGGCGGCTACCAGGGGCCTTATATCAGCGGCGGCTCCGCGAGCCAATGGTATGAACTCTGGCTGGTGTTCAATATGAGCAGCGGCACGGGAACTTATAAAGTTTATGTCGCCGGCCCCGGCTTTACCGGTGTGCAGGAAATGGAACCCGGTGATTGGCCGTTCAAAACGTACGATTCCCCCGCGGGAATCGCCGCCATGCTGTTTACGAAAGCCGTCTCGGGCACCACCAATAAACATTATTTCGATGATTTGTATGTGGACCTCAGCGGCGCCAATCTCAGCAGTCCTTATAATTTGCAGCGTGCGCACAATCCCACGCCTGCTAACGAAGCTGTGGATGTGCCCACAGATGCCTCGTTAAGCTGGTACACCGGCCTGGCCGATGTTAATGATCCCGATAGCTGGAGCACTTCGGGCATCACCCACCACCATATCTACATGTCCAGCGGCAACCCCGCCGACCCCAACCTGGTTTACAAAACGACCATCGCCGCCGGCGCCCAGACCGGTTCCTACACCCCTTCCGGCATGGCTCTGGACCAGGTGTATCTGTGGCGTATCGATGAAGGCTTCAACAGCAATCCCAGCGATCCGGGCGTTCTGACCGGTGAAGTCTGGACCTTTGATGTGGTGAATTCCGTGCCGACCATCGTAACGCACCCGGCAACCGTGGTCGCCGATCCCGGCAGCAATCCCCAGTTCCACGTGGACGCCATTAATCCCCAAACCGGCGATACCACGGGGCTTTTCTATAAATGGTATGACGCCTCAACCAGTCTGCCGCTCAGTGACGGCGCTCAATTCAATTATACCGACACGGATACCCTCACGGTGCTGGATGCGCAACTCGGCGATAACATGTATCTGTTTTGCCGAGTGACTATGGCCACCGGCAGCAGTGACACCAACACCGCCAGTCTCGGCGTGAAAGACCGCCTGACGTACTGGACGTTTGACGCCGCCAAATTCGTCGGCGGTTCGCATACGGATGAAGAAGGCCTCCAACCGGCCGTACCCGGTATAGCGGGAACACCCACGTTCGTTACCGGAGCCAATGGCGCTGCCAACGGCGCGCTGGTGATCGACGGCAGCAACTGGTGCACCGCGGGTACTTTTCTCCCGAATGAATATACCGGCGAAATGTCGCTGAGTTTTTGGATTAACTGGAGCGGCGTTATCAGCCCCACGTATTACCAGTCCATCATCTGCAAACGCAAACCCAGCGGCTTCATTGACAGCCATTTCCATATCGGCGAACTGGAAACCGCGGACGGAGCTTTCGAGGTGCAAAGTGCTCTTACCGGCAGCATTCTCTGCGCTCCCGGCGTCCGGACAAATGAATGGGACCACGTCGTCATCACCATCGCTAATGATGAGGGCGTTTACAAACTGGCCACCTTCTATATCAACGGCCTGGAAAAACACAGCGATGCCACGTTCCAGTTCGGCAATATTGCCGACGCCGTGATGACCATTGGCGCTCTCGACACCACAGGCATTAACCTGCTCAATGGCGCTCTGGATGATGTGGCCGTTTATAATTACGCCCTCTCGCCAACGGAAGTGGCGACGCTTTTCACCGCCATCCACGGACCCTACTGTCCGGAATATCCGTTGTATGATTTTGATCAGAGTTGCGAGGTGGATTTGGCCGACTTCGCCATGTTCGCCGCCCAGTGGCTTGATTGTAACTTATTCCCAACTTGTATTACGGTCGTTCCGTAACAAGGAAGGCATTAAAGTGTTTTGCCTTAAATGAATTTGCTGAGGCACCCCCCACACGGGGGGTTGCCCGGCAAATTGAACGTAGAAAGGCAAAAAATGTTATGCAGGTATTATGAATGATATAACGTTGCGGACCACAGGACATGAAATTTGTCGGGAAAATGGCACAACTGATGCGTCAAGGCCGGTCCAATTGGCACAGTGCTCTGGAAACATATCTGCGTAGTGAAATAGCTGCCGGGTTAGTACTACAGCGCAGGTTCACTTTCACGGGTTTGCGATAACGTCATGGAATATATGGCGTTATATCATAAATTAAAATGTAAAAATCAAAGTGTTGTTTGACGGAATATTTACCGGCGAAACGATGCGGCCGGTTCCTGACGCATCATCCGGATTTTCCAGGATGATGCCCTTTTTGCATTTTAATATGTCATTTTGCATTTTCATTTTTAATCTTTGATTTCACCGTTGAAAAGCGTTTTTTGACTATAGTTGCGCTGTAGTATTAGTTTAGGTCAATGAATTATTCATAACGATTTACATTCGATTAAATGGTTTTCTGACGAATAATTCTATATTTGTAAGATTATTTTCTCAATATGTAAGTGTTTTTATGTCGAATTATATAGATAATAAGTTAAGTCATACGCCAATAAATGAAGTAAAAGGATTGGCGGTGGTTATTATGGTCGTACTTATATGGATATCTGACCATTCTAATTGGTTTGATTTTTTTATGTAATATCAGTTTTAAAGTATCAATCTTGCCCGTTTTGTTTCAAATGTAGAAGAAATGGGTTATTGGTTAGAAACTTATTTAGATATCTTGCCATACAAACACTGAAAAAGAGTTTATGAGCTTTTTTTGACATAACTATTAGTTTTGAACCAGGGTAAAGGAGCGCAAACATGCGTATCGCAAGAAAAATTCGGGGTTTTACCTTAATCGAACTGCTGGTGGTGGTATCCATTATCGCATTACTAGTGTCGATTTTACTGCCGGCCCTGGGCCGGGCGCGCAGTCAGGCCCAAAAAACCGTATGTCTTTCCCAGATGCAGCAAACCGGCGTCGCTTTTGGTGTTTATGAAGCGGATTCGGATGGCTATATACTCACATTTGTTTATCCAGACAAAAACCACACCAGTTGGGGAGATGAAATTACCTATTGGAGTGTCTTTTTATGGAACGGATATATTCCAGATAGTCAGATTATCCATTGCCCTGGATATACTAAGGAATCCGCGTTTCCTATCTGGACCAAGCAAGACATGATCGAAGGCGTTGTCAGTTGGAAATATACCAATACTTATGGTCAAAATACTGGTACGAGGTATCCCGGCGTTACAGGTTTGTCGGGTAATCATTGGGCGGGAACCACGGGTTCCATTATAGCAGCCAGTTCACCTGGAAATATCCTATCTTACCCAAACTACTGGGCAATACAAGGTAGGGAAGAAAAGGCTTACCGGCCTTTTAAGCCTAACAGTTTTGTAAAGCGACGTAGCGAGGAAATCATTGTTACGGATTGCTGTCGAGTAAATCTCGACAAGCCCACTTACGTCAATAACAACAACAGCAACTATTTTACCTGGGACGCTTGGGTAGATCTGATGGGCAAACCTTATGGCGACCCAATGGATGCCACGGAACATAATTGCTCATGGGTTTATGGCGGAACAAAAGGGCGAACAGGATCATTTTCCGTTCGACATGGATATGCCACTAATTGCCTTTATTTCGATGGCCATGCCGAGACGGTTGATGGCGAATACCTCTGGAACATGGATTGGACATGCGCTTTGAAGAAAAATGGCGTCATTTCAAGCTCTGTTCAAAGTAAAAGTGGAAACAATCCTCTGGATGGATATTAAGTCAATCGGAAATAAATGTAACAAATCGGCGTGAAGGTACGCTCACATAAAGGTTAAAAATATTTTTTGGAGGATATCTATGGCATGAAGGAAAAGCGAGACTGAGTGTTTTTTGGTAATGTTAGCAAGTAACTACAAACAAGGAGTCAAAAGATGAAGAAGGCATGTTTAATTGGTTTTATAGCGGCCATTGCGTTGATGGCCTGCTCTGCTATCGTGAACGCGGAAATTTCACCGGTAGCTAATGGTAACTTCGAATATGATGCGTGTACAAACGGTTATGACCTAGCTGCTCCTTTTACTGACTGGACCGCTTCCGGTGGTATTCAACTCACCTGCGAACCTTGGAGTGGAGGCGGATATGGCACGGTCGGCGCTGATAATGGCCCCGGCGCCAGCGACGTTAACTGGTTGTGCTTATGGCAAAGTGCCGCTCAGGCATATCAAGACCTGGGCACAACGGAAACTACGGGTTTTTATGTCGCCCAGGCGTTTATGCAGAGGCATCTGACTACGGGTTATGATATCACGCCCTTCGAATTCAGTCTTGTAGATGCCGGCACGAGCACGAAACTGGCTTCTACCGGTCTAACGGAACTTTACTGGGTTGTTCCTGGCGCTGCCGATCGGTCACTGACGCCGCCAGTGCTGCTGGCGGAAGTCACCTTCCAGGCAACGTCCGCAATTCCGTTGCGCGTGCAAGTTGATTCTATACCAGTAGGTTATTTGGCCCGTATAGGTGTAGATGATATCCGCGTGGTAAACGAGTTACTCGGCGCGCATAATCCCAGTCCGGCTCGCCGGGCGGTGGATGTTCCTTCCAGTAGCGCATTGTCCTGGACCACCGGCATAACATCAAACATTGACGGCCACAATGTATATCTGGGTACGGATCCGGAGAACCTGGTGCTGCAGAACGCCACCCCTCTGGCCGCCGGCACCACGACGTATGATCCGGATATTGCCAATGACACGATTTACTACTGGCGGGTGGATGAACTCGTCGGCACGGAAACCATTACCGGCACCATCTGGGCATTCCGCACGGAACTGAGTCTGCCGGTTATCACTGAAGAGCCGGCCTCCGTCGGCGGTTTCCCCGGAGAAGATGTAACCCTTACCGTCGTAGCCACCAATCCTGTGGCCGGAACTCTGTCGTATCAGTGGTACCGTGATCCCAATACGGCATTACCCGGCGACCAAGTGGCATTAACCAATGGCGCTGATTACAGCGGTGTGGATACCGCCACCCTGACGGTACTTGACCTCGAAGAAGCAGATAATGGCAAAGACTTCTTCTGCGCTGTCAGCAATGTTGCCGGCAGTGTTAATACGGAAACGGTGGAAGTTTTTGTCGGACAAATGGTGCATTACTGGCCTTTCGACAGCGACTTTAACGATGCCAAAGGCAACGCCACCCTCGCAACAGCCTATGGCGATCCAGACTATGAAACAGGCGTTGTCGGCCAAGCCCTGAGTCTCGACGATGGAACAGATACAACTTATGACGGGCTGGAGTTTGCTAACGTATCTCCATTCTTTGATCCAGACACTTTTGAGCCGGTAATTTATGAGGGTGGCAGCAGTACCATTTCTTTCTGGGTTAAATCTCATGATATCACGAAAGATTGGGCCGGATTTTTCAGCAGAACCGCCATCAATTCTCTTTGGATAGGTCAACATTCAACCGAAGGTATGCTTCGTTTCCGAGGGATACAGTTAATGGCAAACGCCACCTATTGGTTTGATGTTGATTGGTCCACGACATTAGTTCAGGATGAATGGTATTTTCTGGCATTGCGAATGGACCAGGGTGGAACCGCGTTGTTTATCAACGGCGTTCCTTTTATGAAGATGGTGTTCCCAGGCAGCCTCATGACCTATGATGCGGCATTGTTCCGTATTGGCATGATCAACTGGGCCGATCAAACTAGCCCTGACGGCTGGTTACATGGCGCGATTGATGAATTCAAGATTTACAACTATCCGCTCACGGATAGACAAATCGCCCAGGAATATGCTAACAGTATCGGTACTCCGGTATGCGTACAGGATAATCCTGCCAACATCGTGGAAGAAGGCAACTGTGCCGTCGATCTAGCCGACTTCGCGGCTCTGGCCGCATCGTGGCTGCAGGACCTCAATGTCTATGATCAGAATCCGTAAGAATTCTGACCGCTCAACGTAGTTGCGCAAGCAGCTACAGGAACGTGTGTGTTTTAAGGCTCGCGCTTCGGCGCGGGCCTTTTTTTGCAATATTCGGAAGGCGTGCAACCAATCGTAACCATTCGAGCAAGTACATCTTGTGGGAGGAATGAGGCGGGATAACGTATGATGTTTTACGCACATTTTTTATTGGACATAAAAAGAGTCCTTCATTTGGTCGATATAACAGAAAAACCCTAACGCCAAAATGGAAGACTCATTATGAGTACTGTGCAACAAGAAGTATCAACTGAATCAGAACGGAACTTGAACGATATTATCAAAGTAGAACCCCAAAAGCTTAAATCGCACCTGGGCGCGATGGTCCGGGACACGGCGGAGGACGCGCGTAATGAGATGTTGGACGCCGAGGCGGACCGGCTGTGTAACGCCGGACGGTATCCGCCTCAGGCGGATAGTGAGGCCCGCCAGGATCAGCGGGCGGGCAGCTGTTCCCGAAAGTTGCAAACCCAGCGGCCTCGGTGACAGCCATTTCCATACCGGCGAACTGGTGACCGCGGACGGAGCTTTCGAGGTGCAAAGTGCTCTTACCGGCAGCATTCTCTGCGCTCCCGGCGTCCGGACAAATGAATGGGACCACGTCGTCATCACCATCGCTAATGATGAGGGCGTTTACAAACTGGCCACCTTCTATATCAACGGCCTGGAAAAACACAGCGATGCCACGTTCCAGTTCGGCAATATTGCCGACGCCGTGATGACCATTGGCGCTCTCGACACCACAGGCATTAACCTGCTCAATGGCGCTCTGGATGATGTGGCCGTTTATAATTACGCCCTCTCGCCAACGGAAGTGGCGACGCTTTTCACCGCCATCCACGGACCCTACTGTCCGGAATATCCGTTGTATGATTTTGATCAGAGTTGCGAGGTGGATTTGGCCGACTTCGCCATGTTCGCCGCCCAGTGGCTTAAATGCAACACCTTCCCGACCTGCATTACGGAAATTCCGTAAGACCGGGAATAGTTAACCTATGACTCGCCCCGTAATTCGTGCTTAAAAGCACATTACGGGGCGATTTTTTTATTGAAAACCAGACCTGCTTTCTGCTTGTAATTAGTTCCAACTGCTGAAGGTGACGCGGGCATCCTGCCCGCGATTTTTCGCATCGCCAACCGCGTTTTTACGCGAAAAACGCTCGCGGGCAGTCCGCCTAAGGCGGACGCGTCAGGAAATGCCTTTTCCGCAACAGAAACTAATTAACGCTGTATCATCAGCACGGATTCCAACACCTCCAGGAGTTTGGCCTGCTGCTGCTCCAAACGAAAAGAATTTATAATATCCGCATCGGGCCGGAACGATGAACGAACCGCCTGAGCATTATTGATAATATCGCTTAACCACCCGGCTATGGCCTCAACATCATCAGGAGCCGCAATCCATCCGCTGCGTGAACGGGTAATAATATCAGCCGCCTCCCCGCGCGGCAGCAGGCCCAGGATTGGCGTTCCCGATCCGAGGTAATCGTAAAGCTTGCTGGGAATACACCAGTGATAATCGCATCCCGTAATGCCATAAAGGCTGATAACCAGCAGGTTCGCCTGCCGCATCAGGCGGCGGGCCTGCTCGGGCGGCAATGGCCCCAGTTGGCGAACATGGTCGTTCAAATGATGCCGGCGGGCCAGACGGTCAACTTCTTCAAACCGCTCCCCGGCAAAAATCAGTTTGACGCGCCGGCGCAAATCCGGCTGATTGTGCAATACCATCGACAACGCCCGCATCAGGTAATGCGGACTCATGTAATCCAGCCGCAATTGTTCGCAATATTGCGCGCCGAGAAACGCTCGCCCTAAGGCATGCGCAACGCTTTGCAGCAGATGTTTGCCGGACGACATGGCGGCAATATCTACGCCCCGCAACTGACCCACATAAGCCAGCGTAAACTCATCCGGCGACTTTTGATA
>CAZOCV010000170.1:0-7875 GCA_964578395.1 uncultured Pirellulales bacterium | reverse complement strand
CTCTTTTAGGCTGTTCCGGCGTGGGAACGGCTTTTTGTGTGTAGAGTCCGGCTGGCAAAGTCGGGCGGCGAGAGTTAACTTTAGAACAGGTAAATAGTTATGGCATGTATGGTTGCGGTTGCCGGTGTGACGGGGGCGGTAGGTCAGGAGTTTTTGCAGATATTGGAGCAGCGGAATTTTCCGGCGACGGGCTACAAATTCCTCGCCTCAGCGCGTTCGGCCGGCAAGAAAATGACCTTCCTCGGCCGGGAATACACCATCGAGGAACTCACCGAGGACAGTTTCGACGGCATTGATATCGCCCTGTTTTCCGCCGGTGGTTCGGTCAGCAAGCACTTCAGCCCCATCGCCGCCCGCAAAGGCGCCGTCGTGGTGGATAATTCCTCGGCCTTCCGCATGGACCCCCAGGTTCCGCTGGTCGTACCGGAAATCAACCCCGAAGCCGTCAACGACCATCACGGCATCATCGCCAACCCCAACTGCTCGACCATCATCGGCATTGTGCCTGTTTGGCCGCTGCATCAGGTCAATCCCGTCAAGCGCATGGTCGTGAGCACCTATCAGGCCGTCAGCGGCGCCGGCGCTCAGGCCATGCTGGAACTCCAAGACCAGGCCCGCGACGTACTCGACGGCAAGCAGCCCCAGCCGAAAATCTTCAAATATCCCTGTGCGTTCAACTGCTTCAGCCACAACTCCGACATCGGCCCCGACGGTTACAATGTCGAAGAAACCAAAATGCTCAAGGAGACGCACAAAATTTTTAGCGATAATTCCATCGCCATCACGGCCACATGTGTCCGCGTGCCCGTCATGCGCACCCACTGCGAAAGCATCAACCTGGAATTCACCCGGCCGATTACGGAGGAGGAAGTGGTTGATATTCTTCACCGCGCCCCCGGCGTGACGGTGATGGACGACCGCGAGAATAATCGCTTCCCCATGTCACTCGACGCCGTCGGCCAGGATGATGTCTTCGTCGGCCGTATTCGCCGCGATGCCTCCCTGCCCGACAACCGCGGTATCAATATCTGGGTCGCCGGCGATCAGATTCGCAAAGGCGCCGCCCTCAACGCCGTCCAGATTGCCGAACTGCTGCTGTAAACGCGGTCGTTCCGCCCACAGTCAGTTCATGCTCGTTGATGACAGGGCTGACGCCGCCTCATCGCACGCCTGGTCGATTTGCTTGTAGCTGTCCAGGCCGGACACGCTTTCCGGCCGGGTGAACAATTTGCTGCGATTTTTTTCATCCGGCCTGATGCTCGAAAGCTTCAAACGCAATTGGGCATCCTGCTGATCCCAGCGCAATAAAATATCTTTGGGAAGTCGCGCCGTGACGCTGGCATCCGGCCCGCGGTTTTTATCTTCTCCCACGGTGGTATAATTTTTTAATTCGCTGTGCATAATGCGCAACCCCGCTGCGTTATAAGCGTTCACCTCAACCGGCAATTGCGTGCGCCGGTCGATGATAATCTCCCGCCGCATGGCCGCCGCGTTCGGCGGGTCCGGCGTCAGCAGCTCAACGCCGTCATTGGAGGAAAAGATAATATATTCAATCGAACTTTTTTCCGGGCCAACCTTATACAACGGCCGCGGCTCTAGCGGCAGCGGTGCCAATCCAATAAATTCCAGCAAAATTTGTGGATCGAATTGTACGGCCTGGCTGCACGGTTTGCCGACGTGTTCGTACTTGCCCCACCCGCCGGATTTGCCCCATTGGCTGTAAAACCAGAATTCACGGGCGTTGGACCCCACCACCAGCCCCGCCTGCAGCGGCCCGTTGCATTGCAGAAACATGCCGGCGGGTTGTCCCTGCGGATCGGGATGATAAAACCATTTGCCGCCCAGTTCATGGTGATGCTTTATTTCATCTTTTTGCGGATCAGGAAAATCCGCCCACCACTCCCAGATATCCGCCTTGAACGCCCCCACCGCCGCCACGTTGGCATTCACATCCGCCAGCGTCTGCTCCAAACTCACCGGCTCCGGCATCGGCTCGGGCCTAACCGGCGGCGGACACCCGCATCCCACAACCACCAGCAGCAGGGCGGGCCAAACCCGCCCTATTGTTCCGGTACGGGTTTGGATTTGGGTGCCATGCTCACGCTTGCGTGAGCATGTGGCTGTCCGATTTGTATTAGCAATCAAAGCAAGCCCCGCCCGCCCAATTCTTCTAGCTTCTAGCTTCTTGCTTCTAGCTTCTATTTCTTTACGACCACCACTCTGATTTTCGCACCATATTCGATACGCCATCATAATTCCCCTTGCAATATCGCACTCAGCTCGCCTGACACCTCCTGAATCTGATCATCGGTTAAATGCGGATTAACCACCTCATGCACATCATCCTCTTTGCCCAGCCGCATCCGCCAGATTTCCCGGCCATCCTCGCGGCGGGTATCTACATACTTGAGCAGCTTTTTCCGCAGCAGAATCAGAGACAGCACAAAGCGAAAATTCACCTTCAATGGCTCCGTTTCCTGGCCCAGCCGCTCGAAAAAGTTAATCAGCACCCCGTCATCGACGAAAAGTTTTTTCTTCTGGTTCGGCTCCGGAATGCGCGTCTTCCAGAAGCTGAACACCTCCGGCCGCTGCTGCTCCCAGAACGCCAGCGAATAATCCTGCCGCTCGAACCGGTCGCCCTTATCCACCAGTACGGCGATATACTCCTCGCCCGGCTCCAGCTTCCGCCCGGACCCGGCGCACACGCCCGCGCCGCGCTGTACTTCCCATTGTTCCATCATGGAGACCTTTTATACCCACTTTTCGTAGCTTTTCAAGATAACAAATGTTTCCGTTTTGGAAATGCCTTCGATGGTGGACAGTTTTTCCGTCAAAAAATTCACCAGCCCTTTATTGGATTCCACCAGCACTTCGATGAGATAATCGTATCGCCCGGATATAATGGAAACCGACACGACGTTATCCAGCGCGGCGATTTCCCGGGCTTTTTTGTCCAGATACTTCGCTTCCATCAGCGTCGCGGCGACAATTGCCAATTGCTGATTTTCCAGAATATTAGGATCGCGCAGCGCCTTGATTTTCAGAATGCCGCTGCTTTGCAGTTTTTTCAATCGCTGGCGAACCGTGCCCTCTGTAACGCCGAGTTTTTTGGCGACGGTGATGTTGGGCACGGACCCCTGGGATAAAATATCAATGATTTTCCAATCCAGAACGTCCGGCTGCATCGGCTATTCCTTCCTGAGTTTTTCCACCAGGATGCTCAGCGTTTCTACGGCGTCTTGAAAAAGTGTAATGGTATTGGGCCGGGATGTATATAACGGATTATTGACGCCGGCATAACCCGGCCGGGTGTCTTTATTGCAAATGATAACATGTCCCGCCTCATCCACGTTCAGCACCGGCATGCCGTAAATGGGTGTGCCTTCGGCGGTGCGGGCCGCCGGATTGATGACGTCATTGGCCCCCACCACCAGCGCCACATCCGTCTGCCGGAATTCCGGATTAATCTCCTCCATCGGCTGCAATTTATCGTAGGGAACATCCACTTCCGCCAGCAGAACATTCATGTGCCCCGGCATACGTCCGGCGACGGGGTGAATGGCGAATTTTACCTGCTTGCCCTGCGCCTCCAGCAGGTCCATGAGTTGTTTAACCTGCGCCTGGGCCTGGGCCAGCGCCATGCCGTACCCCGGCACCACGATGATGGTATGGGCGGCGGCCAGAACAGCGGCGGCTTTGTCCAGGGCAACGGCAATATCTTCCGCCGCCGGAGCCGCCATTGGTACGACAGCCGGAATCGCCGCGGAAGAATCCTGTTTCGACGCCCCGGCGGCCGACGGAGGCGGCGACATGACGGTCTTGCCCATTAAAATCTGGTAAATACTGCTGTTCATCGCCCGGCACATGATTCGGGTCAGCACAATACCCGATGAACCCACCATCGCTCCTACGGCTATCACAAACAGGTTGGCCGTCGCCAGGCCGACCGCGGCCGCGGCGATGCCCGACAGGGAATTCAATAAACAAATCGTGATGGGCATATCCGCCCCGCCGACACGAATCGAAAACAGCACCGAGAATAACAAACTGGTGAGAATCATCAGCACGCTACACAACATCGCCGTCGCCGAAGAACCAAAAACCACCAGCGGAATAAGAACAGCAGTCGCCAACAGCGACAGAAAACTCCACATAAAATGATTTCGCAGCACCACCGGCCGCTGGTTGATTTTGCCGTCCAGTTTGGCCACCGCGATAACGCTGCCGCCAAAGGTAATGCTGCCGATGACTAGCGCCAGGGCGATGGTCAATAATTTTATGCGTGCATCCGCGTCGGTGTTACCGGAAAATTCCAGAAACGCCACCGCCGCCGAAGAAGCGCCGCCCAAACCGTTCAATAATCCCACCAACTGCGGCATCCGATTCATGGTGACATACATCGCCAGCCACACGCCGACGGCGGAACCAACCACCAGGGACCCCCAAAGCAGATTCAGGCTGATGATTTTACCGCTGACCAGCGTCGTGATAATCGCCATCAACATGCTGATCGCCCCCAGCAGATTGCCTGTTCTGGCGGTTCGGGGCGATTGCATCAGCCGTATGCCCAGGACAACTCCCAGAATACAGACGACATCAACAAGATGATAAGAAAATATTCCCGGCATGATCAGTCCTTTTTCAATCCGCCCGACTTGAACATCCTCAGCATGCGATTGGTCACCAGAAAGCCCCCCACCACATTAATGGTCGCCAGTATAATGGCAAGCGCTCCCAGCAATCGACTGCCTGTGCCCAGCGCCAGCGCTGTCGCCGTCAACGCTCCCAAAACCGTGACACCGGAAAGAGCATTCGTGCCTGACATCAACGGTGTGTGCAGGAGGCTGGGCACATTGCTGATAAGCCGATAGCCGACGATGGACGCGACGACAAATAATGCCAGCAGTAACCAAATATTCATAATTTACCTTTTTCCCTGTGCCTGCATGGCTTCCAGCGTGCCGGCGTGAAGAATCTTGCCGTCGCGGGTAACCAGCGAGGATGCTGTAATTTCGTCGTTCATGTTCAATTCGATCTTGCCGTCTTTGATAAGATAACTGATCAGATTATACATGTTGTTGGCGAACATCCACGTGGAACTTTTGGGAAGCATGCCCGGTATATTCTGCGTGCCGTCGATATGAACGCCGTGTTTGGTGACCTGTTTGCCCGCCTCGGTTATTTCGCAGTTGCCGCCCTGATCGATGGCGATATCCATAATCACGGAGCCGTTTTTCATGGATTTCACCATATCGTCCGTAACCAGAAGCGGGGCAACTTTGCCGGGGATTAAAGCCGTCAGTATCACCATATCCGCCCCGGTGACGGCCGAACACAGAGCTTGCCGCTCCTTGACCAGCCATTCATCGGAAAGTTTATTGGCGTAGCCTCCCTTGCCCACCGCCACTTCGGCGGGAATCTGCACATCGATGATTTTGGCGCCCAGGCTTTTGGCCTGTTCCGCCGCGTCCGGCCGAATATCCGCCGCGAAAGTAACCGCCCCCAGCCGTTTGGCCGTTGCCAGCGCTTGCAGCCCCGCAACGCCTGCGCCTATTACCAGGACCTGGGCAGGTTGAATCATGCCCACGGCGCTGCCGATCATCGGCATAAATACCGGCAGCATGTTCGCCGCCATGACCACCGCTTTATATCCGGCAACCGTGCTCATGGATGTCAGGGCATCCATCGTTTGGGCGCGCGATATTCTCGGTATCAAATCCAGACTAAGCGCCGTAATGCCCTTTTCGGCCAAATGACGCACCGTGTGGTGATTACTCGGCGTCGCCGGATGTAAAAAGGTGATTATGTATTGCCCTTTTCGCATCATATCAACTTCGTGCGCGCCGGTTTTTTCCGAAAAACGCGGTTCTTTCACCTTCAGAATAAGATCGGCCTGGGCATATACCTCTTTGGCGCTCGCCAATAGTTTCGCCCCGGCTTTCTGGTACTCTTCGTCACTGAAAAACGAACCTTCGCCGGCTGTGGATTCCACCAGCACGGCGGCTCCGTCCGATACCATTTTTCGCACAATCTCCGGCGTTGCGGCCACACGCCGCTCACCCGGCATGATTTCTTTGGGTATCCCTATAGTCAGTCCACGAGCATTCATTTCATTTCTCCAAATAAAAACTTCAAATAAACCGTAAAAAGCGAACCTTATCCGAACTATTTTCGCTTTGCAACGAAAAAAGCTCATTTTAAGACACTTTTTTACGAATTACGTTATATTATGAGGTAAAATTCCGAATTAGCCGTATAAACCCCGTTTATAGTAGTGGTATTTTAATTATGGGACCTCGAATCGATAGCTCTTCTGTTTACAGATTTAGTATATGTTGCGGATAAGCATTTTTGTCATTCCCGCGCAGAGCCTGTCCTCGACCCGATCGGGGACGGGAATCCAGTCTTTCCGTCTGGATACCCACTTTCGCGGGTATGACAGTGTCGCGCCAAGGCTTTCCGCAACAGGAGCTATTTAAAGACTAAAAATGACTTGAAATCCGCGATGGTCTTTGGGCCGATACCTTCTACGACGGCAAGGTCTTCGGGACGGGCGAAGGGATTAGCCGTCGGGCCGTGGGTTTGGCGGTACTGCTGGCGGTAGGCGACAATCGCCTGGGCGCGGGCCGGGCCGATACCGGGCAGGCGGCACAGGCTGGGCCAGTCGGCCTCATTGGGATTGATGCGGCTCTCCAGCACCGGCGCCGGCGGGCCGGCATCCTCAGCATCCGCCGGCCAGACGGCCGGACGATGGTGCAGGCTCCAGATACCCGCCGCCGTCACGATGGCCGCCAACAGCCAGCACGCCCCCCATCCGCCAACGGCGGAACGCGGTACAACGGGCGAAGCATCATGATTCCAGAAGTTATAAGCCATTTTCTACTATCAGATTACATTGCATACAAACGTGGTTCGATTATACTAAAAGCATGTCCGGCCTGCTCGAAGATTTAACGCATTTTATCCTCACCCCGCTTGATGACCAGTCTGTCCCCATCAGCCGGATATTGGACGCTTTCGCTCCGGCCGGGAAAGCCCGCACGGTGGAGGCCTATGGCAGTTGGGGTTCGCTGCCCCGGCTGCTGGCCGCTCTGGCCGTCCAGCGTCTGCGCCGGCCGGTGGTGCTCGTTACGCCGCATATCCCCCATGCCGACGAGGCTCAGGATGACCTGGAAACCTTTTTGGCCCGCCCCGCAGAACTCCTTATCGCCGCCGAGGCTACCGACGAACCCCCCGATCCCACCGGCGATGTCGCCTGCCAGCGTCTGGCCCTGTGCCGCAAACTCCGTGACGCGGGCATCCTGCCCGCGCAGCCGACCGCCATCGTTACCTCCATCCCGGCCCTGATGCAGCCCTTGCCCGCCCCGGAGGAACTTGCCGGGCAATCCCTCAGCCTCCGCGCCGGGCAGTCCCTGCCCAACGGCCCCGACGCCCTGGCCGGCTGGCTCGCCGACCACCACTTCACCCGCGCTGAACAGGTGGAACTGCCCGGCGACTTCGCCATCCGCGGCGGCATCGTCGATATTTACCCGCCCGGCTCCGACGCCCCTTTGCGTGTGGAGTTTTTCGGTGATGATATTGAGTCGCTGCGGTATTTCGACCTCGACACCCGACGCTCGACCGACGTTCTGAAGACGGTGACGATTGCCGCCCCGCTGGCGCCTGCTCATATTGCCAACAATGTTACACTCCTGGATTATCTGCCCGCCGACACTTTGCTGGTCGTCGAGGAAGCCGTCGAAGCCGACCAGCTCGGCCGCATCTATCGCGAGCGGCTCAGCGACACGTCCATGGCCTTCCCTATCGAGGATGTGCTCGAACAATTCCGGCGATTCGATGTGCTGTATGTCAACCGTTTCGAAGCGGGTCTGGCCG
>CAZOCV010000169.1:0-8003 GCA_964578395.1 uncultured Pirellulales bacterium | reverse complement strand
ACATTCATGCGAATGGCGTCTTCGATATCCACGGCCAGATGCTCGTCGGAAAGTTCCTTCAAAATACTCGGCCCGCCGCTGCAGCGCATGACGATGGGCTTGGTCAGGGCCGGCGGCACCATCGTCCGCAGCACGCCGCGGGTCAGCATCAGGGCGTCGGCATAGGGCATCAGCGGCACGATATTCAGGTCGATGCGCTCCAGGCCGGTCGTCGGCCCCTGGAAATACCCGTGGTCTATCGCCAGCATCACCGTCCGGCCGGATTGGGGGTTGAAAATCCGCGCCAGACGATTCTTCATGCCCCAGTCCAGCGAACCAGCACCTTTGAGGAAAAAGCCCGGCGTTTCCTGCGGAACACCTTCATGAAATTGTTTTGCCTCTTTGGGAGCGTCCATATCAGCCATTTTGCATCATTCCTTTCCGTTCATACCAATAACATTTACCCTATCGCCTCTTCCGGCAAAGGCAACCTCTATCTGAAAATAATGTACAGTATCACCATTATAGCAAATAACAGACCGGCTTGGAATTTGTAATTACCGAATCCCTTCCAGCCCGGATCGCGCAAACACGCCAGCGGATGGTCCCACACCAGCTTGGCGCTTTCTTCGCTATGCACATGCGGTTTCCATAGTGAACCAGCCACCAGAATGATCAGGCATGTCACAAACAAGTAAAACGCAATCATCATAAAGGGAATTTTTCCATAATTCTGCCATGCTCGCCAAAGACCATCCCCTGAAGGAATTTTGGCATAAAGCCACAAAAACAGGTCCTGGTTATCATGAAACCAACCTATAAAAAACAAACACAAGCCGAGGAAAGACCCGACATAAAGAGCTGCACGCGCCCCGAACGACGAGGCCCGACGCCAGAAAATACCTCCCAGAAACACGGCTGTAATCGGCGGTGCGATATACGTAATCATCATATTTATCCCCTCGAAAATACTGGTAAAATGACTAATCAGGGGCGACCAGACAATTGCCGCTACCATGGCGATAAAAGTGGCGATTCGGCCGATATAGACCAATTTTGCCTCCGAGGCCTGCGGCCGGTAACGCTTGTAAATATCATAGGAAAACAGGGTGGCGATGGAGTTCAACGCGCCGGAAACGGTGCTCATTAATGCCGCCAGCAGCGCCGCCGCCACAACGCCTTTTATACCCACGGGAAGAAGTTCGCTAATCAACGCCACATACGTTCCTTCGCCGTTCTCGCCGATAATACCCATACCTTTTGGAGAAATCTTGCCCTGGTTCACCAGCGCCAGACAAAGTAATCCGGGAAGCACAAAGATGAAGACCGGCAGAATTTTCAAAAATCCGGCGAAAATCGGGCCGACACGGGCGTGATTTTCATCCTTGGCGCCCAGCACCCGCTGGACGATGGTTTGATCCGTGCACCAGTACCATATACCAATCACCGGATAACCCAAAAACACGGAATACCAGGGTAAATTGGGCGCCTCCTCGATGGTCCGTAACATCGTTAGTTTCAGCGAATCCACGGAACCTGCCATGCCGGACCACCCCCCGGCATGGTGAAACCCAAATCCGGTAATAAACAGTGCGCCAATAATCAAAATAATCGTTTGCAGGGTTTCCGTCCATACAACAGCGAGCAATCCGCCAATAATGGTGTAAACACCCGTCAGTACGGCGACGGCAATGGCTATCAGCAGCCGTGTGTCCATCTTTATCGACCATTCCGCGATATTGATGACATAGGCGTTCTCCAAACCAAAAATGTCCCTGAACACCACCGCACCGGTATATAAGGAAAAACCAATATGAATAAAAACAGCGGATATAATGGAAAGAATCGCCAACCAGTCCCGACAGGCGCGATTATAACGGCGCTCCAGAAAATCAGGCAACGTCGCCACGCGCGAACGAAAATAAAAGGGGGCGAAAAATAATCCCAGTATGATTAAAGTAAAACCCGCCATCCATTCAAAATTACCGAAAAGCAATCCACCTCGATATCCCTCTTGCGCCAGTGACACCAAATGAAATGTGGAAATATTGGTGGAAAACAGCGCCATGCCGATCACCGGCCAGGTTAGTGAGCGCCCCGCAAGGAAATAACCGCTGCCTTCGGCGGCCTTGCGGCGCGTGCCGGCCCAGCAGCCCAGGGCCACAATACCGACCAGGTAGGCGACAATAATAACCAAATCAATCCCTGAGATGTTCATAAGGCAATCTCCGACAAAAACCTTATCGGTCCTTGTTATTACCACTATAGCTAATATGTCGCAGGCGTTATGCTGATGCCATATAAAAGTATCGCCCTTGCTGTCGGCCTCAGTACGCCATCACGTCCTTAGCCGCCTGAACAATATTATTGACTTGGGGAACATAGAATTTTTCCATCGATGGAGCAAAAGGCGCGGGGGTATTGGGCGCGGCGATGCGTTTTATGGGCGCTACCAGTAATTCGGCCGCCTCTTCGGCCAGTGTTGCAGCGATTTCCGCGCCGATGCCGTTGCGCTTGGGACTTTCCTCGACGGTAATGACCCGGCCGGTCTTGCCGACCGACGCCTTGACCGTCTCCCAGTCAAACGGAACCAGCGTGCGCGGGTCAATCACTTCGGCGTCGATACCCTCCTTCGCCAAAATTTCGGCCGCCTGCATGCTGCGATGCATCATCAGCAGCGTGGCGATAATAGTCACATCCTTGCCTTCCCGGCGAATGGCCGCCTTGCCCAGCGGCACGGTGTAATCCTCGTCGGGAATATCGCTGGAAGCATCCACAGCGCCGGTCTCCTTGCGCGCGCCCTTGGAGCCGTAGAGCAGTTTATGCTCGCAAATAAGCACCGGGTCATCACAGCGCACGGCCGTCCGCAGAATGCCCAGCGCATCATACGCCGTCGCCGGACAGGCAATCTTCAATCCCGGCACCGGCAGGAAAAACGTCTCGATGCACTGCGAATGCTGCGCCCCGCGTCCGGTCACGCCCACCGGCGCCCGCAAGACGATGGGCATGGTGAGTTTGCCGCCGGACATGTATCGCAGCTTGGCGATATTATTGGCCACCTGATCCATCGCGCAAAACAGGAAATCGCTGTATTGCACATCCGCAATCGGCCGCATCCCCATCAGAGCCGCTCCGCAGGCGTAGCCGAAAATACCCGCTTCCG
This sequence comes from uncultured Pirellulales bacterium, assembly GCA_964578395.1. Lineage (GTDB taxonomy): Bacteria > Planctomycetota > Phycisphaerae > Sedimentisphaerales > SM23-30 > JAFGBA01. Next base: position 4,861 of record CAZOCV010000169.1, on the reverse strand, counting down.
AAATCGGCGTATTGAGCATGCGCTTGGGAAATTCATTTTCCATCCCCAGCGTCACCGTAAACGCGCCGCCCCAGCCGCCGGGAATAGCAATATCCTCGCCAATACAAAATACCCGTTCGTCACGGATCATCTCCTGACGTATCCCCTCACGCAAAGCTTCCACAATACTCAGTTTTTTCATATCGCCTCAACAAATAAATCTTTCAGAGCATCTTCCGGCTTGGGTTCCGGCGCGCTTATGGCGGCGGTTACAGCGTCCTCGATTTCGGCATCTATGGCTTGGCCGATTTCATCAAGCTGCGGCCGCGTCGCTACGTTGCCTTTCAGCAAATACGCCTCGAACCGGCCGATAGGCTCATTTTCCAATGCCGCTTTGCGCTCCGCTTCCGGCTGGTATAACGCCGGGTCGCGCCGTGAATGACCGGTGATGCGATAGGTCATCAGTTCCAGCAGCGTCGGACCGCCGCCGTCCCGCGCCCGCTCGGCGGCCACACGCGCCGCCTCGTACACCGCCAGTGGATCGTTGCCGTCGATGGTAACACCCGGCATCTTGTAAATCACGGCACGCTCGGCAATGGTTTGGGTCCGCACCACCAGATTGACGCGCGTCGAAGCACCATAAAGATTATTCTCCACCACGAACAGCACCGGTAATTGCCACATCGCCGCCATGTTCAGCGCTTCATGAAAAATGCCTTCATTAACCGCGCCATCGCCCATAAATGATACCGCCACGCGCTTTTGGCCGCTGAGCTTGAACGCCAGCGCTGCCCCGCCCGCCACGGGGATATTGCCGCCCACAATGGCAATCGCCGGTACGATGCCTTTGCTCATATCGCCCATGTGCATGGAGCCGCCTTTGCCTTTGCAGCAGCCGGTCGCCTTGCCGAAGAGTTCGGCCATCATTTCCATGACCGTCATGCCCTTGGCGAGACAATGACCATGCGGCCGATGGGTGCTGGTGATGACATCATCTTTTTCCAGGGCCGCACAGACGCCCACCGCACAAGCTTCCTGCCCCTGACTCTGGTGAATCGTACCGGGCATGATGCCTTCAAGAAACAGGTATTTGACCCGTTCCTCAAAACGCCGGATCGTCAACATCCGCTGATACAAACCAAGAAGAAATTCTGTTGTGTATTTTCCGTTATTCACAGGGTTTCCATAACCTCCTTCATCCGCGACAAAAAATGAGCGGCATCTCTTCCGTTAATAAATCGATGATCGACCGTCAGGATGGTTTGCACCACCTTATTAATGCCTAAACAGTTGTCCTCTTTGAACGCTACTTCATTTTTAATGGCGCCGATGGTTAGAATCGCTCCCTGACGCGGCGGGATGATGGCCGTGAAGGAATCGATGGGCATCATGCCCAGATTGCTGATGGTAAACGTCGCGCCGCCGAGTTCTTCGAGGGTAAGCTCGTCGGCGGCAGCGCGGGCGGCGAAGTCGCGGACCTGGCGGTCGATTTCCGAAAGCGGCTGCCGGTCGGCATTTTTAATGACGGGCAGGAACAGGCCGTTGGGACCGCTGACGGCGACGGCGATGTTGACAGCACCGACGGAAACGAGCTGGTCGTTATCGTAATAGCACTGGAAGTCGGGATGTTCGCCAACGGCGCTGGCGGCGGCATGAACAAAGATGGCGTCAAAAGCGATTTTACGCGAACCGCCTTGTTTTTCACGCAGGGCAATGGCGGGATTCATGTTAATAGTTGCCCAGAGGCTGATGGGCACCACCTCGCGCCAGCTGGCGGAGATGGTGCGGGAAACGCTGAGCTGATTTTTCGATAATGGTTTTTTTCCGGCGACGGCCGGGGCCGATTGCGCCGGGGCGGAGCCTCGCTGAGGGACGTCTTTAGCTTTGAGGACGTCGGTGCGGGTAATCTGTCCGCCGGGGCCGGTGGGCGTTATCCGGCTCATTTCGACTCCCAGGCGTTTTATCAAATTGGCGATCATGGGCGAGACTTTTACCTCGCCGGCGGCGACACCTCCGGCGGCGGCGGGGGCGACCGGGGCAGGTTTGGTTTCCTGGGCGGGCTTGGCCGAAGCGGCGGCGTCCAGGGTTTCGCCTTGTTTGCCGATTAAAGCGACCAGACCGCCGACACCGACCACAGCACCCTCGGCGGCCACCTGACGGAGCAGAACCCCTTCGGCAATGGATTCCAGTTCGCTGGTGGCTTTGTCGGTCTCGACCTCACAGAGGGATTCACCGCGCTTGACGGCGTCGCCTTCGGCCTTGAGCCAGCGAACAATGGTAACCTCGCTGACGGCCGTTCCCAGATCAGGCATACGAATTTCTTTGGGCATTCCTGAATAACCTTCCTATTTTTTGCTGTCCATGAATTTTAACACTTCCTGGGCGGTGGGAATGCCGGCGCTGCAACCGACAGCCCCAACGCAATGAGCGGCGACGGCATTGCCGAAACGAGCGCGTTTTTCAAGAGGCCAGCCCTGGGTGGTAGCGTAGATGAAGCCGGCCATGAAAGCGTCGCCGGCGCCGGAGGAGTCCACCGCTTCCACCGGGAAAATGGGCACGCGATGGGTTTGCCCGTCGCCGCGGACGATACAGCCCTCACTGCCGAGTTTTACGCCGACAATGTTAATGCCCAGTTCGGACAAGGCGTCCAATATATCTTCAGGATCTGTTTTTCCGGTAATCATTTCGGCCTCTTCGATGCTGGGAATGAAAACATCGATGTATGGGGCGCAGGGTTCGATGAGGGCGCGGCAGTCGGCACCGGGGTTGTAGGCGGTGTCCATGAAGGTGGTGACGCCGCGCTCTTTGGCCCGGCGGAGGAGATTGGCGGTCGGGACGCCGTCCATTTTGGGCATGAGGAAGGAGCCGCCGATATGCACGATTTTGGCGCGGTCCAGCAGGACGTCGGGGATGTCGGTGTCGCGCAGGAAGGCATTGGCGCCGAAATGATGGAAATAACGCCGCTGGCCGTCGGAGCTAATCATCACAAAGGTGTAGCTGGTGGCAACATGTTCAACCTCGACCACGGCGGTGACGTTGAGTTTTTCCTCAAAAAGGCGCTTTTTAACAAAATGACCGGCGCCGTCGGTGCCAATACAGCCGCCGATGGATACATTCAGTTCGCCCCGCGACAGATGCACCAAATCAATACCGGTATTGACGGCGCAACCACCCACATGATGCTCAACTTGTTTGAAGGGCAGCAGGCGGCCCCAGTCGGGAATTTCGTCGATGGGCCTGCCCATGACGTCATAAACAATTATGCCGATGCACAGAACGTCGATATCTTTTGTTGCGTTTTTGCCGCTCACACTGGTCTCCTTAGTTCAATCGGCCTGTTTGTCGGACGTTATCACGGCCTTGCTGATCTTGACCGTCCAGGCGTCCCGACAATAGGGATAATCGCCGCGTATTGATGAAGCAATGAAATCAGGTATATGCACCACGACGCCGTCACCGTGCTTTTCCCATTCCAAGGGGAGGTTGCGTCCCAGCAGGGACACTTCGGCGCCTTCGGCGGGCTGAATATTAGACACGGCGACCCGGTATGGAGGACGCATTTGAGCGACTTCCGATAAATAAATCAGATACACCGTATCCCCTTTGCGAGTCAGGCATACCTGGCCTTCGCGATAGGGAGGGACGGGACGAGTGCCGTGAATGGCTTCGGAATTGTATTTCATCCAGTTACCCAATTCCTCCAGACGCTTCATGGATTCTTCGGGCAGGCGGCCTTCGGCGTCCGGGCCGATATCCAAGAGCAAATTGCCGCCTTTGCAGGTGATGCCCGTCAGCAGGTGAATCAGTTCCTGTGAAGGTTTATAATAATCATTGGGGCTATAGGCCCAGTACAAACCCATGGTAATGCAGGATTCCCAGGGGTAATCCGGCGGGGTGACGGGGATGTGGCGTTCGGGGGTATAATAATTTTCCAAGCGGCCGCCGGCGCCGCGCTTGACAAAAAGGATGCCGGGCTGATGTTTGCGGGCCATATCCAGGAGTTCTTGCTCACCCCAGTCATCGCCGGCGCCGCCGTCGAGCCAGAGGATATCGATAGGTCCGTAATGGGTCATCAACTCCTCAACCTGGCCGTGCATGAATTTCAAAAAACGTTGCCACTTTTCCGGGTTTTCCTTGACGTCGTAATTGGGACGAAACTCCCGCAAGACAGGTTTTGTGGGGTCTTCAAAATCGGGATGATGCCAGTCGGGCATGGAAAAATAGAATCCCACTTTCAAGCCTTGCTTGCGGAAGGCGTCAGCGACGGCCCTGGTAATATTGGCCCGCTCGTTGGTGAAAAAAGGACAGGATTCATGGGTGATGCAATAATCCGTAAGCTTGGTGTCAAACATGCAAAAACCATCGTGACACTTGGTGACAAACACGACGTATTTCATCCCCGCATATGCGGCGGCCTGAGCCCATTGGTCGGGATTGAAATCCTTGGGATTGAAGGTTTTGTTCAAATCGAAAAAATCCTGACAAAAACGGTCAAAATCCTTACCGCGGTTGATCCAGGCAGGCAGGCTGTCGGGACGGGCCCACGGCTGGCTGGGGGTGAGCGACCAGGCAATACGCGCGCCCCACTGGCTGCATGGGTTCCAGTGGATAAAGAGGCCAAATTTCATGTCCTGGAATTCTTCCAGGTTTTTGAGCACCAGCGGGTCGGTTTCCTTATCAGCATTGCGGTCCGCACCGACGGCATCCTGGGACAAATAACCCAGGATCAATAACAATAACGCTAAAAACGTCAGGTTTTGCTTATAGCACATGTTGCACACTTTATTCACTTACCTTCACTTTCAGAATGCACGACGGCCTTACTGACCTTGATGGTCCAGGCATGGCGGCAATAAGGATACTCGCCGCGCAAGGGACACGA
>CAZOCV010000168.1:0-8154 GCA_964578395.1 uncultured Pirellulales bacterium | reverse complement strand
ACTGACGACCTGCATCTTTTCGTATTTGCTTAATTCGTCGATGGCGTCGGCCATATCGCGCACATCATCCGCCTCATCGGCGTCGTAATGCGGAATCAGATACGCCGTCAGGCCATTCTCCACGTAGGCGACGGCGTCGGAAATTTTATCTCCGATGCCGATTTTAATATGCGGGAACATCTGCTGCACGGTGGCCAGTTTCGCGGTTTTATATTTACCGCTGTCGCCCAGCGCTTCGCTGAGCTTGCTGACCAGCATCGGCCCCGGCGGATAATCGTAACGCTGCAGCCAGCTTTTACTGGTGCGCGACATCAGGTCCGGCCGGTGCGTCAGGTAAATAATGCCGTATTTTTCCGCAATCCGTTTGGTGACATCGCGCGACCCCAACATGGGCTTGCCGCCGCCGGCTAAAACCCGGATAAAACTGGAATCCACCAGCGTATGGTCCAGGTCAATCACCACAAACGGCGCCTCCGGCGAACGGATGCACACAAAAAGCGGCGCCTCGGAAACCTCCAGCAACTCCTTGTCATACTCGCCGGCATCAACAATCCGCGCCCGCACGGAATAATCGCCAACATCCGGCGGCTGCCAGCTAAGTGTTGCCAGGCCGTCATCGTTGGTCTGGGCTTTGCCTAACAGTTTATCGCCCAGGTAATACGCCAGCGTAACCCCATTCATATTTTTGAGATTTTTGGATTTTTGGAGCCTGCAGGTCAGGTCCACCGGTTCGCTGGGATGAGCAAGCACATCAAAACCGTAAAACACCACGCCTTTTTCCGCACCGAGAAACACGCCGCCGGCAATTCGGCCGGCAATATCGCTCCACCCTTCCTGTGACGAGGACGATGACGAGGAAGATGGCGAAGCTGTTTGACTCGGCGGGGTTGCCGTTGACGCAGCGGTCTTATCGGACGATGAAGAGGTCGTATTTTCGTTATTATTCCCGCTGGAACAGCCATAAAGGGTAAAAAAAACAATCAAAACCAGCCATGTCATGTGATTTTTCATACTGCACCTGTATTATAGCGTTAAAATCCTTAAAAGTGTTATAGGTTAACCATCTTTACCGCTTCATAACACGTATAGTCGATAAATTGTAAAATACCTCGTAAAATTTTCCCTCATTTGCCTAATTTATATTTTATAGTTTAGCGTGCATTGCGGCCATTAAAAAGAGGGATGTGCACCGCAAGCTCAAGATGTGAGTTTATTCCGCTAATCCTTTGTAAGGGAAAAAGTTATGAAAACGCGCACCTGTCACGAATGCGGACATGAGCTTACCGGCGCTCATTTGCACTGCCATAATTGCGGCGCCCAGATGCGGTCTCGGCCGCTGCGCGCCATCGTTATCGGTCTCATCTGCGGACTGACAACCACGATAATTCTTTATATCGCTCAGGATACCGAATTTTCCTGGTTCAGTGGTCCGGCCAAAGCGAATGCCGCCCGTCCGCCGGAACTCCTGCCGGGCAAGGCCCCATCAACGCCGGCCAATACACCTCCGCCGGCGCCGGTATTACCGAATTACACCACGTCCGCCGGAAGCCTGGAGCGACTGGTGGAAGATATCGCCATTGATATTTTTGGTGCACGCCTGAATGATCCGACGCTCAATCCCACGATCATCTCCGTGGAGAAAGTCCTTTTGGCGGACAAATCAACCAATGAATATCAGATAGACATCAATTATCGTCTGGCCTGGAAACCCACCGGTTCGCAAACCAGACGTGAGCTGCTCAACAACATTGGATTGCTTGCGGAGCGGATTTTTAACGATCCTAATTTGGTGCAGGTGGCCGTACTGGTGCTGCATCCTTCCCTGCAGGTTGGCGATCCTTATCAACCTCAGAACCGCTGCGAAGAAGCCGCCGGTCTGCTCATCCTTCGCCGCGATGTCGCCCAGCGCACCGACTGGCGCAATACCGATGTCCACGGCGTGGAAGACATGCTCAAGCTGGAAGATAAATACTGGCTGCACGCGAATCTGAATCTCTGACCGCATCGGGCTTGAGGCTTATTAATGTGACGCGGGCATCGTGCCCGCGTTTTTTTTTCGCCTTGCCAACCGCGTTTATAAACCAAAAAACGCCCGCGGACAAACCGCCAAAGGCGGACGCGATGCGAACTATTTACCGGAACCTGAACCGTTCGAAAGGGTCTGATGTTACGTATCGGGGTGGGCGAAAATCTGCTTATAAGAGACAACAATACGACGAATATCATGATGGTCTTCGGCATAACGGCGGGCGTTGGTGCTGACAGCCGCACTGATTTCCGGGGTGAGCAACTGACGCAATAATTCCGGCAGTTTATCACGGTCGCCGCTGGCGCAGAAGCCGCAATGATAACGGTCCAGAAAACCGTCGGGATTGACCTGCAGCGTCAAAAGAGGCACGCCGTACTGGCAGGCCTGAATATAGGTGTTGGGAAAACCTTCGCCCAGACTGGTGCAAACAAACGCTTTGGCCCGCTGAAAGTACGCGCCGATGTCATGATATGGCACGCCTTCGATAAATTCCAGATTGGGAACGCTTTGTGCCCGGCGGCGTAATGGCTCGTAAGCGTTATCCTCGACCGCACGGGGGCATATCATCAGAAAAGATTCTTCCGGTACGGCCTGGGCCAGATTAATAAAAACCTCCGGCTGCTTGATGGCGGCGCTGCGGGCCACCCATAACACCTTATCACGGGGCGTATTTATTTTTTCCGGCAGCCGCGTGCCGTTGGCGATTACCAAACTATCCAGCCCCAGCGTACGCTTTAAATCAGCCGCATCGGAATAATTTTGCGTAAGCAAAGGCCGGGCCTGGTGCAGCGCCCAGGCGACAAACGGCCCCCGCAAACGATGTTGGCGAAAATAGGTTCCGTCACAATCATGGGTGTGAGAGGTGCGAAAAACGAACCGTCGGCCGTAATGACGGCAAAACCGCGCCTGCATGAAGGTATTCAGAGAAGTGGCTTCACCCATGTAAATATCGGCGTCGGCGCGACGGAGCGCCTTCCAGAGCCGCCGACCCTGAAGAATCATGTTTTTGCCCACGTCAATGCTTTTATACAGCATAACGCCTTCGCGCTGCTCTTCATCAGGCTGGCCAAAGTCGCCGACGACAAATGAAACCTGATAATCCGCATCTTTGGCTAGTTCCGTAGCTAAAAGATACAAATCCACTTCCGCACCGCCGAAAACCTCCTTGCACTCCGGATTGAACAGCGGGTACGCCCGGAGGGAGATAAAGCAGATGCGCAAGGGCGAGCAGGATTCAGCCATGGTCGGCATCTCCGGCCAAACGGCGAAAGAGGCTTTTGTAGGTTCCAATTATTTTAGTAACATCATGGTGTTCTTCAACGTAGCGCCGGGCGTGGGCGCCGCATTCGGGTCCGGCCGGTCCGAGCAATTCTTCAAGCTGGTGTTTGAAACGCTCCCAGTCACCCCCGGCGCAGCGGCCGCAATGATACGTGTCCAGAAAACCATCCGGGTTGACATTCAGCGACAGCATCGGCGTTCCGCTGCAGCAGGCCTGAACGAACGTGTTGGGAAAACCTTCGGCGTCGCTAGTATTAACGAACACCTGCGCCGCGGCGAAATATCGGCCAATTTCATGAAACGCCACGCGGGGAATAAACGTTAAATTCGCCAGAGTTTTTGCCTGAGCGACCAATTCATCATAATGTTCATCCCCGGTGGCCCGTTGACAGATAAGAGTAAAATGCCGCCCGGGCATTTCCTGCGCTAAGCGTATAAACAGGTCCGCACGTTTCACCGCGGCACTGCGGCCGACCCATAATATCGTCTCGCGCGGTCGGGCCGTCAGTTCCGGCAGACGATGGCCGTTGGGCACAACCGTGCTCGCGGCGCCTATCGTGGCCAGCAAGCTTTCGGCGTCACGCTGATTTTGAGCGACAATCGCCTGCGCCCGCCGCAGCGAACGGGCATACAGCCGCCCCAAAATCGGATGCTCGCGCAGATACGTTCCATCGCAATCCATGCTGCTTTCGGTGCGAAAAACAAACGCCCGCTTCCGCCGGCGGCAAAATGCCTGCGTAATTGCCGTTCCCGGCGACGCCGTGGCCAGCAAATATACCTGGGCATCGATGCGCCCCAATGTTCGCCAAATACGCCATGCGCTCCGCAGCGACGATTGTCTAAAATCAATTCCCTTGACCAGTTCCACACCCTCGCGTTTCTCACGCGGCGGCTGGCCATAATCAGCCACGAGGAAGCTTACGGCAAAATCATTGTCCCGCGCCAGTTCCGTGGAAAGATAATATAAATCCACTTCCGCTCCGCCGATGACGCTTTCCACTTCGGGATTAAAAAGCGGGTACGCTTTGGGCGCGACAAAACATACGTGAAGACGCGGCCGGGCCATTAACGGATTCCCTCCTTGATCACCGCGGCAAACAACGTCTCGTACCGTTGGGCTATTGTCTCCCAGCAAAATTGCCGCACATGGTCCAATGCTTTCTGTGATAATTCCTGGCGCAAAGAGGATTGTTCGACCAACTGCCGCAATCGCTCGGCAATGGCCGGCGCATCGCCGGGCGGCACGAACAAGGCTGCATCACCGACCGCTTCGCGGCAGCCGCCGATATCGCTGGTGATGATGGCCATACCCGCCGCCTGGGCTTCGAGCAGAACCGTGGGAAAATTTTCCATCTCCGACGGAAAAATAAATACGCCGCAGGTGCGGAACAGGTCGATAAAGCGCGGGTCATTCCTATCCAGCCAGCCGTAAAACGTTACCGGCGCTTTCAGGTTCACGGCCAGACGTTTGAGTTCGTCAAGGTATTCGCCATCGCCCACCACGTGCACAGGCCAACCGAGTTGAAGTCGGCCAATTGCGGCCAGGGCATGCTGAAAACCCTTGAAACGCAGCATCCGCCCGCACAGCAGAATCGCCGATTGCTTTTGTCCCGGTGTAAAAGCCGACAGGTCAATGCCATTGGGAATGACGTCCATGCGAGCCGACGGGCAAAGACGGCGGATTTTAGCCGCAAGGTCGGCGCTGGGGGAGATGATGCATCCGGCCGCCTTTACCAGCCGCCGCCAGAAAGGCAGCAGTAACTTATGTTGCCATACGAATCGGTCGGGATTATGACCGGGCACATCACTACCGTGAGCCGTAATCACCAAAGGAATGCCGGTTTTTCGAGCCAGCCGCCCGGCCAGATAACCGGCGGGAATGATAAAATGAGCGTGGATGATATCGTATCTGTGCGCGTCAATTAACTGCCGCGCCGGACCGGCGGCGCCCCGGAGAAAACTGGCCATTTCCAGCGTCTCGGCGCGATCGACCCGTCGTCGCCGGGCGTGCGTACGATAAATCGTCACGCCATCGCGTTCTTCGCGGGCGGGCAGGTCACCAAATCGGGTGGTAACGACATCCACCTGATGCCCCAAGCCGGCCAGATGACGGCACAATTCCCAGGCAACCGGTGCCGCCCCGCCGCCGACGGGGGGAAATTCATGATTAATGACCAGCAGTTTCACAATCGCCATTATAACCGCTGGGGCAAGAGGTTACAGCTTTTTTCGGCGGCGGCGACTATCCCCAGAAAATGCCTGTACCTTTCCCGTCCGGCCATGTCAGCTTGTTATTAAGCAAAAGGAACGCGCTGCCGGCTAATTTTTTTTGAAAAATAAGTGAAATTCCTGTTGCATGGGATAAATCTTTTGACTATAGAAAGCTCGTTGTATTGTTATGTTGTAAGTGGCGAGAGCTGTTGTAATTGGAGTATTTTCATGGCAGTTAAGGTAGATATGGACAAATGTACCGGTTGTGGTTCTTGTGTGGAAGCCTGTCCGGCGGATGCCCTGAGCCTAGATGGCGATAAAGTATCCGTAAATGAGGATAATTGCATTGATTGCGGCGTTTGCGTGGACGAATGTCCGGTTAACGCCTTGAATCTCGATTAAAATCAGCGTGATGATAAATTTTTCCTGCCGGAAAGACCGCTTGGCAAGAGGTGTTTCCGGCAGGTTGATAACGGGGTGAACGTCGGGCAAAGCAGCAGTGATTTGACCTTGAGATTTGGTATGCTCCGACATAGGGGAACTACCATAGACAGGTGAGGCTGGTTGCGCGAAAGACGGCAAGGCGTTGCCATAAAATGCTTTCTAACAATAAGTTATAAATTGACTGGCCCGTACATCACTGAGGCGATATACTTTAGATAAGACCCTGGCGGGGCTGTATCCGCCAGGGCGGTTTATAAAACCTGCCTGGTTTTTGTTTTAACCTGGAGGACATCGCTATGTCAGTTAGTCGTCACGTTCTTGCAAGTGTTCTGTTTGTTGTCTGTCTGTTTTTTGCATGTTTCGTAGCTGAAGCCTCGGCGGGCGAATTACCCAGCCGGGTTGACCTCCGCCCTCAATACGAGGCGTGGAATATGAGTATTGAAAACCAGGGAGCGCGGTCCACTTGTTCGCTGCATGTTATTGCCAATTTGGTGGAGTATGAACTGGCGCGAATCGAAGGTCAGCGTCAGGCGCCCCTGTCCGAGGAGTATTTGCTTTGGGCGACCACCGAGGCGTGCGGTTTACAACGTCGCGACGGAGCCATGTTTTTCCATATTTTATTTGGCTTAAATAGCTTGGGTGTTTGCTCGGAAGGCAATATGCCCAATGCGGTCAAGTTTGATCCCGATTACCTGCCCTCGCCGGAGGCCAGGGAAGATGCCCTTTCCCGTCGCGGCTGGACGGCCAACTGGATCAAACGCTGGGATAATCGCACCGGCCTGACAGAGGAGCAAATCGTTGCCGCCAAAGAAGCTCTGGCTCAGGGTACGCCCGTAGGCGTGGGCATGCTCTGGCCCAATAAAATCCTGATGAGTCCCCTTCACGTCATGGAAGTGCCCACCTCGCGGCGTCAGGTCCATGACGGACACAGTGTCACTTTGGTGGGTTACCATGATAATGAAACATATCCCGGCGGCGGCGCATTTCTGGTGCGAAACACTCACAGTATCCGCTGGGGCATGGAAGGATATGGCTGGTTTCCCTATGACTACCTGATGAAATACGCCAACGACGCCCTGACCCTCGAACGCGGGCTGGAGGAAGTCGCCGGCACCGACGCCTTCATCGCCTTCGAAGCCGAGGATTGTGCCCCGCGCAGCATCGAAAAAGAACTCCTCATGACCCGGCAGAACATGATGGATTTCGGCAGCAATCTCTGGAGCGGAGGCCATCAGATTTATTTTCAGGATCCCCAGCAAGGCGACACCTTCGAGTTTACCTTTAATGTCGATAAAGCCGGCGAGTACCGTATCGATTTGGCCTTGACGCAGGCCCCGGATTATGGCCGCGTGCAGGCCCGGCTTAACAATGCCGATCCCGCGGAATTCGACCTGTTCGGTCCCCGCGTGATGCCTACCGGGCCGATGACACTGGGCAGCTTTACGCTTCAGCCCGGTCCGCAAACCCTGCGGCTGACGGTGGTGGGCAAGAATCCGCGAGCGAATGACTTCGGTTTCGGCTTCGACGCCATCCGTCTGTTGCCGCTGGTGGCCCAGGAAAAGACCGCTCCGGAGGCGACAGACGCCTCCTGCGGCGGCGAAACCGCCGGCTGCGCCAAAGCCTGCTGCGCCCCGGCCGCCTGATAGGACCGCGGGAATGTGACGGCGGTTACAGGCCCGGCGGGATAAGCGGGGGTACAAGTTTTGTTGCCGGTGATTCCGGCGGCATAAGAGTTATTGTAATTATCTGCAGAAAGGGCCAACTATGACGGCAAAACTCATCAAGGGCAAGGACATCGCCGAACAAATTCGCGCGGAAATCAAAACCGACGTCGCCAAACTCGCCGCTCGCGGCATCCAGCCGGGGCTGGTGACTATTCTGGTGGGCGAGAACCCCGCCAGTCAGAGCTACGTCCGGGCCAAACAGACCGCCGCCCATGAACTGGGCTTTTATTCCGTGCAGGAAAATCTCCCCGCCGACATTACCGAAGCGGCCCTGCTGGCCAAAATCGACCAGTTCAACAAAGATAAAAAGATTCACGGCATTCTCGTGCAGTTGCCGCTCCCGAAGCATATCGACGAAAACAAAATTCTTTACGCCATCGACCCGGACAAGGATGTTGATGGGTTCCACCCCGTCAATGTCGGCCGAATGGTTGTCGGCTCGCCCGCCTTCCTGCCCTGCACGCCCTA
>CAZOCV010000167.1:5646-8176 GCA_964578395.1 uncultured Pirellulales bacterium | reverse complement strand
CGCCGGCGCCGAAGCGGGTTTTTGAAGGCCGACGAGGCTTTTACCTGGAACTGGAGATTGAATATACCGACGGCGACAAGCAATCCATTCTCAGCGATATCGACGGCTGGCGCTGGTCCACGGATGGACCGATTCGCAGGAATACCATTTATGATGGAGAGATGTACGACGCCCGCATGGAACTGGACGGCTGGGCTAAAGCCGGTTACGATGACAGCAACTGGAAACCGGCCGTATATGAACGATTTACGGAAGCGGCTCTGGTCTGGCAGCGAAATGAACCCATCTGCATTGTCGAAGACCATAAACCCCTTTCTGTGCGTTCGCCGGAGCCGGGCGTGTATCAATTCGACATGGGCCAGAATATGGTGGGCTGGTGTCAGGTGAGATTGCGTGGCGAATCCGGCAGAGAAATCTCTATCCGCCACGCCGAAATGCTCGATGAAAACGGCCGGTTATATATCGCCAATCTGGGAACCGCCAAACAAACCGACACCTATATTCCCCAAAACGGCGAACCAGCATGTTATGCACCGCGTTTCACGTATCACGGCTTCCGCTACGTCGAAATATCGGGCGTAACTGGAGAAATGAAGTTGGAAGACCTTACCGGCAAGGTCATCTATTCGGCCGCGCGGCGAACCGGTTGGTTTGAGTGTTCCGACGGCATGGTCAACAAGCTCATGGAGAATATTTTCTGGACGCAGCGGGCCAATATGTACGGCATGCCGACGGATTGCCCCCAGCGTGATGAACGCACCGGCTGGATGGGCGATATTCAGGCGTTCGCCCAGACGGCCATGTTCAACATGGATATGGCCCCGTTTCTGAGCAAGTGGGCTATTGATGTGCGCGACGCGCAGGCGGATGATGGGCGTTTTCCGGACATGGCGCCCTCGCCGGGCGAGGCCGGTGAAGTCAACTTTGGGCCGGGATGGGGAACGTTTTACGCAGCGCCGGGCTGGGGTGATGCGGGTGTGTTTATTCCGTGGGACATGTACGTCAATTACGCCGACGTGCGGCTGATAGAGGAACATTTTTCGGCCATGCAGCGTTGGGTGGATTATGTCCATCGGCATAACCCTGATAACATCTGGCGGCGGGGTCGAGGCAACGATTACAACGACTGGCTTAACGGCGACACCCTTATCGCGGACGGCTGGCCCAAAACGGGCGGCATGGTCCCGCGTGAAGTTTACGCCACGGCATTTTACGCCCGCTCCACGCAGCGGGTAGCCCAGTTCGCCGCCCTGCTCAGCAAGCCCGACAAGGAAAAAGAATATCGCCGACGTCATCAGGATATCTGTACGGCGTTTATAAAAAACTTCGTGAATGATGACGGCGTCATTGAGGGCAACACGCAGTCAGGCTATGCCCTGGCGCTGGCTTTTGATATTCTGCCGCAGGACTTACAGGCCAAAGCGGCTGTGCACCTGCTCGAAAGCCTGAAACCTTACCACGGCCATTTGTCCACCGGCATTCAGGGCACGCCCCGCTTTATGATGGAACTGACCCGACGCGGCTTCAACGAACAGGCCGGCGACATTTTGCGTCTGGAGAGTTTTCCCTCCTGGGGCCACACCATCAAGGAAGGCGCCACGACGATTTGGGAACGCTGGGACGGCTATCTGACCGGCCGGGGCTTTCAGAATCCCAACATGAATTCATTTAACCACTGGGCGATTGGTGCGGTGGGCGAATGGGTCTGGCGGCATCTGGCGGGGATAAATCCCGACCAAAACCACCCCGGATTTGCCCGTTTTGTACTGCATCCCCGGCCGATTAAGGGATTGACCTGGGCCAGAGGACGATTTGAATGTATTCGCGGGCTGATTGTCAGCGACTGGAAAATCGAAAACGGCACATTCACTTACACCATTGAAATCCCGGCGAATACCACCGCAACGGTCATTCTGCCCCAGGCACAGGTTGCGCAGGTGATGGAAAACGGCCAGCCGTTGAGGCAGGCTCCCGGCATCAGTAATTGCAGCCAAACGGGTGATGCCGTACAGTGCCTGGCGGCGTCGGGGAGATATCAGTTCACCTGGCCGATATAATAAACGGTTGAGCCGTTTCCTGTCCGGATTTTCCGGCCGCCATAGGCGTTATCCCGGAGCAGCGGGCTGCAAGTTCCCGCGATTAGCAAAACTTATTGGGCGGTCGTTTCCTCGTGCATTTGGCCGAGTTTGACGATGAGGTTGTCAAGGCGGCGGGTAGCATCAGCATGTTTGACCAGGGCATTGTTGAGGTGTTTGCCGACGAGGGTAAAATCCGCTTGGACAGCTTCGAGGTCGCCGCCAAGGCGGGTAAGCTGACCGCGAATATTCTGAGCGTTCTTTTCGATTTGCAACCCTCGCAGGCCGGCGGCCACGACCATCAGGTAAGCGTACAGGGTGTTGGGGGAAACAGGCACAACTTTTTTCTCGCGGGCGTAAGCACAAACGTCCAGGTCCGTACCGGCCGATAGGAGCAGTTCGTAATAAACATTTTCGGCCGGAACGTACATCAGGGCGAAATCCAGCGTGCCTTC
>CAZOCV010000167.1:0-5546 GCA_964578395.1 uncultured Pirellulales bacterium | reverse complement strand
AGCTTGGGGCTTTGCAGAATATCCTGCAATTTACGCACATCGGAACCGACCTGCAAAATCTGCCGGGCCGTCTGGCCCAATTCGCCCAGTTGGCCTTTCACATCTCCGATGGTCTTGCCGGTGGCGTCCAAACGCTCGGTAAGCAGCTTTTGGCTCTGCTGGGCAAGCTGGAGGTTTTGTGTAAGCTGCTGACCTATCTGGGTATTTAGATTCCCCAGCGTCTGCGTAAGCTGCTCATTCAGCGTCGCCAAACGCTGATCCTGCTGCTGGGCGGACCCCAGCATCTGCTGGCTCAGCAGTTGCAGCGAGTCGCTCGGCGCCGTCCGCCCCAGCCGCCGCAAGATAAGCACCACCACGACACCAAGCATAACCGCCAGGATCAGCAGAACAATAAGAAGCAGCATTATGGATGATGTTTCCGGCATAAAAACAGTGTAAAACGAGTAACAACTTTTTACCAGCAAAAAGCCGCTGGTCAAAGAATCAGCATGGCGTCGCCGTAGCTAAAAAAACGGTACTGCTGCTCCACGGCACAAGCATACGCTTCCATGATGCGATCAACGCCGGCCAAAGCGCACACGAGGGCTAAAAGCGAGCTTTTGGGCAGGTGAAAATTGGTCACCATCGCATCGATTATTTTAAAGGTGTAGCCGGGGTAGATGAATAATTTCGTCCAGCCGCTTCCCGCCTTTACCCGTTCCTCCTGCGCCATGCTTTCCAGTGTTCTTACGGCGGTCGTGCCGACGGGAATAATACGGCCGCCGGCCGCACAGGTCAGGTTTATCGTCGCGGCGGCTTCTTCACTGAGGCAGCACCACTCGGCGTGAATATCATGATCCTCCACCCGTTCGACGGCGATGGGCCGAAACGTTCCCAGGCCGACATGCAATGTGATATACGCCAGTTTCACGCCTGCCGCCGATAAATTTTCCAGCAGTTCCGGCGTAAAATGCAGCCCCGCCGTAGGCGCTGCCGCCGAACCGGCGAAACGGGCAAAAACAGTCTGGTATCTCTGGCGGTCCAGGTCCGTCAAACGCTCATCATTACGCCGGCGGTGAATATAAGGCGGCAAAGGGGGAACACCGCAAACGTCCAATATTTCCTCCGCCGCAACCGTAGCCTCCGGACGCAAACACCACATGCCTTCGCCATCATTTTGAACGGCCAACATGGCGGGCATATCATGGCATAACGAACCATCTGTTCGTATAAAATGTAAAGGTTCCGCCGATTTAAGCCTTCCGGCCCCTTTAAGCAGCACCCGCCACAAGCCATTTTCATCCGTTTGCAGGTAAAGTCCCTCGATAATCCCGCCGGTAGCCCGCTGCAGGTAAAATCGCGCCGGCAAGACACGGGTATCATTAAGAACCAGACAATCCCCCTCCCGAAGATATTCTCCCAGGTCGCCGAATCGCCGATGCTCAAGCCGCCCCTCGCTTCGGTTCAGCACCATCAATCGGGCGTCCGTCCGCCTTTGGGCCGGAGTCTGGGCGATCAGATGGTCCGGTAAATCATAATTCAGTCCTTCAATATTCATAACCGTTACATTATCAGACCTTTTGAGATTTCCCAAGCATGAAATTGCTGGTAACCGCCGTTTGTTTCAATA
Organism: uncultured Pirellulales bacterium; assembly: GCA_964578395.1. Lineage (GTDB taxonomy): Bacteria > Planctomycetota > Phycisphaerae > Sedimentisphaerales > SM23-30 > JAFGBA01. The sequence goes on along the minus strand of CAZOCV010000167.1, from coordinate 3,937 downwards.
GTTATGTAGGCCGTTGGGTTCATACACATTTCCGCTGCCAAACGAGCGAGAAAATACATTTTTTTTGGTTTGTTAGCCGTTTTCGCCAAAGTTGCCCCCCTTTCATGACGATATCAGGGATACTGAGATCGCCGATAGTGAAGTTCAAGGAATTTTATTTATGACCACCCTACCCGCCGATACCGAACGCCTGGTTGCCCTCATCGCCCGAATGGACCGTAATCAATTGCAAAAGGAACTTCTCCATTTTCAGGGCAGTGTCCGTCTGGACTTTACCGAAGACTTTCTCCGTAAACAAAGCATTGAACAGCTCCGGCACATTTTATTGGCCGCCCGCCTGCAAAAACCCTATAATTAATAGTGGCATCCCCTCCGGCCGCCGATCAACCAACCTTTCTGGTTCATACAGTTCAATTTTCAATATCCTGCGGTGGGTAACTCTCTTTTTCCATCAGGTTTTTTTCGCAAATTTCTTTCCGGGCCGCTATAATCCTGTCCTGATATTGCGGTTTTAGGAAAGAGATTTCTAATTATGGCAAAAACAATGACTTATAGTCAGGCAGGCGTGGACATCACGGCCAATGACCGCATGGTTGATTTGATCAAAGATAATGTCGTGCGGACACATGGGCCGCGGGTGATGTACCTGCACAATGCCTTTGCGGGTTTGTTTCGTCTGGATTATGACCAGAAGTTGTTACGTAAAAATTATCGTAATCCTGTATTGGTGGCCTGCACCGATGGCGTCGGCACCAAGATAAAAATCGCCGCCCAGATGCGCCGCTACGACACGGTCGGCATTGATCTGGTCGCCATGAGCATCAACGACATGCTCGTGCAGGGCGCCGAGCCGCTGTTTTTCCTGGATTACATCGCCATTAATAAACTCATCCCCGAACAGATAAATGAGTTTGTCAAAGGAATCGCCGAAGGCTGTGTGCAGGCCGATTGCGCCTTGCTGGGGGGCGAAACGGCTGAAATGCCCGCTTTGTACAAACCCGGCGATTTCGACCTGGCGGGTTTTGGCGTAGGGGTCGTGGAGAAAAACCGCATTGTTACCGGCGAACATGTCGAAGTTGGCGACTCTATTATCGGACTGGCGTCCAGCGGGCTGCATTCCAACGGTTACGCGCTGGCGCGAGCCATCTGTGACCGCAATAAACTCGATTTGAATAAAGTCTATGAGGAATTGGGCGAACCGCTGGGCGAAGCCTTGCTGCGCCCGACGCGCATTTACGTCAAAGCCGTCATGGGCCTGCTGAAACACTACAAAGTCAAAAAGGTGGTCAAGGCTATGGCCCATATCACCGGCAGCGGCCTGGTCGGCAATATCCCGCGCGTGCTGCCGAAAACCTGTGACGCGGTGCTAAATCGGAAATGGCGTATTCCTCCCATTTTTACGTTTTTGCAGAAACAAGGTCCGGTCGAAGAAGAGGAAATGTACCGGGTCTTCAATATGGGCATCGGCTATGTACTGGTGGTAGCGTCGAGCTTCACCCGCTCCATTATGGCCCATCTGCGTCAACTGGGTGAGACGCCCTGTTTTTTGGGAAAAATCAAACGCGGCGAAGGAAAAGTACAATTACGATAATTTTGGGAAACGCCGTTTTATAATGACAACGTCTCGCTATCGGCACATTATCTGGGACTGGAACGGCACGTTGCTGGACGATGCCGCCGAGTGCCTGAAGGTGCTTAACGGCCTGCTGACCCGGCGAGGGTTGGCGACGATTGACCTGACGTGTTATCGTAAAACGTTTGATTTTCCCGTCATTGATTTTTATCGCCGGCTGGGATTTAATTTTGACAATGAAAGTTACGACGCCGTCGCCGATGAGTACATCGCCGGATACACGGCTTGTGTGCCTCATTGTTTTTTACAGCCCGGCGCCCGTGAAGTTCTCGACCATTTTCAACAAGCAGGTTTAACCCAGTCGGTCTTGAGCGCGTATCATCAGCAGCGGCTGGAAGAAGCGATCGCCCATTTTGGCCTTAAGGCGTATTTTCTCCGGCTGGTGGGCCTGAATGACTATCTCGCTCATTCCAAGGTGGAAAACGGCCGTCGCTGGCTGCGCGAACTGCCCCATGACAGCCGCGAAGTATTGCTCATCGGCGACACGCTGCATGACGTCGAAGTCGCCCACGAAATGGGCGTCGATGGCGTCCTGCTGATTACCGGCCACCAGAATTCTGACCGTTTACGTGCGAGCGGCGTCGCCTGCTTCGATTCTTTACCAGCAATAGCGGATTATGTGCTGCATGAAAACACCTGATGACAAACAAGCAACTGTCCGCCTGGCGGTTGTTGGTGATTTATTGCTAACGACGTTTCCAGCGGGCCAAACCCCATCGCGCGACATCGACGCTGCGCTGCAGCACGTTCGTAAAATATTTAGTCAATACGACATCGTTCTGGCCAATCTGGAAAGCACCCTGCCCGGCGATGGGCAAACGGTTCCCACGCAGCCGCGCCTCATCGCTGCGCCCGATATGGTCCGCAGCGTTCGCCAATCCGGGATAAACCTGGTGACGCTGGCCAATAACCACGCTTTCGACTGCCGGACGGAAGGCTTTCGGCGATTGCGTCACTTGCTCGATGAATTAAAGCTGGATTATTTCGGCGCAGGACTCAATCTGGCCGAGGCCGCCGCTGGGCGCATCATTACCGTCAATGATATCCGACTGGGCTTTATTGCCGCCTGCGACCCGCAAACCGGCATCGCCGACGTGGCCGGCGCGGATACCTTCGGCATCCCGCCGCTCGACGCCGATGCCCTCACCGAGCAAATTACTCAACTTCGCCAACAGGTCCATCACGTCATCCTCGTGCTGCACTGGGGCGAAGAACGCTTAACGCTGCCTTCGCCCCGGCAAATTAAACTCGCGCATCAATTTGCCCAGGCCGGTGCTTCTCTTATTCTGGGACATCATCCGCACATCCTGCAGGGCATGGAAATATATAACGGCACGCCCATCTGTTATTCGCTGGGCAATTTCCTTTCCAGCGGCGTCTATTTCACCGACGGCGATGTCATTACCTGGAACCGCCGTGAGCAAACCGGCTGCATTGTTTCGGCCGAATTTGACGCCCATAAACTGCTTACGATCGAACAGATTCCTACCCGCGATCCCGGCGATAGTGTCATCATCGACGACAGCGGCTTTGGCCGGCGCTGGATCGACCGGCTCAATCGTTCCCTGGAGCGGGAAGTCACGCCGCGACGCTATCGGTGGGAGCGTTTCCGGGTAAATACGCTGCGGCCCACCCTGTCGTATCTGCGCTGGTCGCGGCTAAAAACCCTGCGCTGGCGGCAATGCCGCAACGCCCTCACCGGCATCTGGCGCACCCTGCGGGAAAAACACGATTAATCCCTTCATGCTGCTGACGGCGGCGCAACTTGCATCATCCGTGTTTGCGGCTATACTTCATTTCCTGAGGTGTAATTTATATGGCAAAACGTACGATTCTGGTAACCGGCGCCGGCGGCATGGTCGGCAGTTACGTACCGGATGTTTTTCCCGACGACCGTTTGATTCTTACCGATATCCGCAACGCTCCCCAAACGCTGGATATTTGCGACGCCCAGGCGGTAAACGATGTTTTTGACAAATATCGGCCCGATGTCGCGTTGCATTTGGCGGCGGCCACCGATGTGGATTATTGCCAGCAGGACCCTGACTTCGCCTACCGCGTCAATACCCTCGGCACGGAAAACATCGCCCGCGCCTGCCAAACCCGTGATGTTGTGTTGGTTTATCTCAGTACGATGTGTGTTTTTTGGGGCGATAAAACGAAACCTTACCTTGAGACGGACCCGCCGCGGCCGAAAACGGTTTACGGCTGCACGAAATGGTACGGCGAACAGGCGGTTTTATCGCTGACAAAACGTCATTTTATCTGCCGGGCGGGCTGGATGATCGGCGGCGGCCCGCGCGA
>CAZOCV010000166.1:0-8212 GCA_964578395.1 uncultured Pirellulales bacterium | reverse complement strand
GTGCTGGTAACCGGCGGGCTGGGCAAGCTGTTTGGCTTGCCGCTGGCGGTGGATATGGCCCGATTATACGATCCGGCGGTAGCCAAATGGTCCCCGGCCAAAGGGCGGCTGCACCAGGGACGACTGCTCCATGGCGCGTTGGCCCTTGCCGACGGACGGGTGCTGATTGCCGGCGGGCTGGGGCCAAACAGTTACCCTATCGACTCGTTGGAATTGTATCATCCTGACAAACAAACCTTTACGAACTCCGGCAAGCTGCTTCGACCGCGGGGAGATGTACGATTAAACCTATTGCCCGATGGGCGCATATTGGTCACCGGCGGAGGCGTACCGGCGGAAATTCTCGAGCTTGCAGGCGACAGCTTTACAGCCCGTCCGACCCGTGGACAAACCAAACACCGGCGAAATCAACATGCCAGCGTGAATTTGCCCAACGGACACGTGCTTTTAATCGGAGGTCGAAGCCCGATTTTGGAAATATTCGACCCTCAAACCGAAGAATTTCAGACCCAACGGGCAAAATTACCCGCCGTATTCGATGATGTCTCCGCGGCACTGCTTTACGACGGCTGCGTGCTTATCGCCGGCGGCCAGAATGTCTATACCAGCAAGTGCATCCAGCAAACCTGGCGGTATGATCCCGTCGCCGATGTATTACACGATGGACCGGCGTTGTCGGCCACCGCGCCGTCAGGGCCGCAGCCGGGAGTGAGCGATATGGGGGTGACGGATTTATTTGCTCAGGATCCCCGCCGCGCCGGTCGTTATATCTTCTTGTGCGGCGGAGAATACGACCCCGGTCGTGAGGCTGAATCCGCTCAGGATGTGGTGCTCAACTCCGCCTGGGTTTACGACGCCGCGAAGCGACAGTTGATCGATGTCGGCCCCATGCCTAACCCCCATGATGATTTCGCCGTGGCCTTATTGCCGCCCACCGCGACTCACGCCCGCGTTCTCATCATCGCCGGATACGCCAGCGGCGATAAACAGCAAAATAAATGCGATATGTTCCTTTGGTCCAATAAATAAATAACAAAATACAAAAAATTGCCGGCATCAATACTCTTTTTGAATGGAATCTCGAAAGTTTTTCAGTAGGATGGCGACTCGGTAGAAGTGTAAATGCAAATGACGCAGAATAAGCGAAAGGAGTTTTTCTTTATGGCGAATGCACACAACCTGACATATTGCCTGTTCATGATTTCTCTGGCGATACCTTTATTGCTGAACTGCGCAAGCTGCGCGGAAACCAAACTTATTACGGTTGAGCAGTTACTGGACGAGATGGCGGACTTTCAGGAGCTTGCCGAGCGGCCCGACCCGTTTTACAAAACGGCCGCAGCAACGAGCTACAGCCGCAAGAGCCACGAAGGCGGCGATGCCTGGTTCGATAACGGCGATGTCGGCCAATACGTCCGCACCGAAACCAACGATGGCCGCGTCGAACACGTTCTGGCCGATCTGCAAGGGCCTGGCGCCGTCGTTCGTTTCTGGTCGGCCAATCCGCGATTTACCAACACCGTGCGATTTTATTTCGATGGCGAAACCACCCCGCGTCTGGCTTTGCCGCTGAAGGAACTTTTCATCGCCCAAACTCCTCCCTTTACCAAGCCCTTTTCCTACGTCAGCGGCACCGGCGGTAATCTCTACTATCCGCTGCCTTACGCCCAATCCCTGAAAATCACCGTCGAAGGTGAAAAGGATAAGAACCTCGGTCTTTATTACGAAGTGGCCTATCGCACCTATAAACCCGGCACAACGGCGGTAACATTTAATCCGCAAAACGCCGACGCCTGGAAAGCCGCCCAGGACAAAGCCGCTGAAGCTCTCACGAATCCACAGCCCGCCCCGGCTGCGCAAAACGCTAAAACCATCACCCAAACGGCAACTATCGACCCGGGTCAAACCTTTCAACTGCCCGCCATCGCCGGCCCCCAGGCCGTCTTCGAATGGTCCGCTCGTATTACGGGCACGCAGGAAAGTCAGGTTTGGGACGACCCCCATCGTCCCCATAACGCTTATCGTAATGTTTTGCTGGATATCAGCTTCGACGGCCGACGCAGCATCGCCGCGCCGCTGGGCGACTTTTTCGGCTCCGGCCCCGGCGTCAACCCCTACGAAAATCTTTTCTTCACCGTTGTTGAAGATGGAACCATGACCAGTCGTTTGCTTATGCCCTTCAAACAGTCGATGAACCTGAACCTGACCAACGCCGGCAACATCCCTTATACCGTGGAGCTGTCTGTGACGATGGGAAATTACAACGTCACGGATGACACCTACCGCCTGCGGGCGCAATGGGGTTCACTGAGCAAACATTCCTGGCCGCCGTTTGACATGAATTTTCTGGACACCACCGGGGAAGGCAAAGTCATTGGCACCGTTTATCAAATCGCCAATCCCGTGCTTATCTGGTGGGGCGAAGGCGATCAGAAAATTTTTGTCGATAACGAATCTTTTCCCAGTACGTTCGGCACGGGAACCGAAGATGATTATGGATATGCCTATGGCAACAATCATCCCTTCGCCCGTTTTTATCACGCCCAAACGCGGGTGGATGGCCCCAACGCCGGGGGTCATATCAGCCTCAACCGATGGTACGTGCTGGACGCTTTAACCTATCAACAGGCGATACGTTTCGATCAGGAAGTCTGGCACTGGATGCCCTGTACGCCGCGATGGAATCACGTTATTTACTGGTACGCTCCGTATGACGCCCCGGGACCGCGAGCCGTTGATCGTGAAGCGCTGGCGCCCATAAACCTGGGCATCCGCGAAAACATGCTCGCGCCCACCGAAGGCGAGCAAGCCCGCTTTGAAGCGACCGGAGGCGTCGCCGAAGTACAGGTTTTGGCCAACTGCTCCGGAGGCAGGCACCTTTTCTGGCATGATGCGGCCGTCGGCGACCGGCTGACCGTCCGTTTCGATGTTCCCCAGGCGGGGCGCTATTCGGTCAATCTGAATTTGTGCATGGCATCCGATTACGGCAGGCACAAATTATTTATTAATGGCGCCGCCGTCAATGACGCCATTGACGGTTATGCACCAAAACTTTTCTGGCAGCGCCCCACCGTAGGCGTTTTCGATTTGCCCGAAGGTGAAAATACGTTGACCGTGGAAGTTCTCGAACCCAATCCCAAAGCGAAACCCAAAAATATATTTGGCCTGGATTATATTTTCTTAACCAAACAGTAAAATTTAATCCGCCGCCTGCCAGCACAAGATAGCTCGACCGTCACCGGTGGAGATTTTAACCAAGCCCCTGACGATAGTCAGGGGTCGCACAGACAAGACGCTCTACAGCGCACAGGGCATTCGACCCCGGATTATCATCCGGGGCTGATGTACACAACTCAACCGTCCCCGGTGGAGATTGAATGTGGCTTGACCGTCTCGGCCAAGATTTTATTTCGCCACATGCGTCTTACCGTCAGAATCTTGGGCGAGCCGCCCAAGCCGCTTGGAAATCACAAGCGCGGGTTCTGGTGCTACGGCATGATGGAGACAAGCCCCGGCCGTAACACATACCCAGGCAAAAAAATATTTCGATACCCGTGGTGAGAAATACGGGTTTTGGTCTCGGTTAATGCAGGTGGTAGCTAAAAGAAAGCACGCGCGGCCGCGCGATGCGTTCGTAATCCTGACGGCTGATTTTGATGGCACGGTCATGACGGCCGCCCTGGAAAACCAGGAAGTCATCATCGTGAAGGGATTTGTCCACCAGCGTCTGCATACCGTATATGTCGCCAAATGGCGGCTCAGCGCCGATTTCGCAGCCCGGAAACAGCCGTTCCATTTCTTTTTCGCTAACGAGCATCACCTCGCCGGCGCCAAGCTGGCTGCGCAGGAGTTCAAGATCGATTTTGCAGCAGGCCGGTATGACACACATGTAATAGCGGCCATCCGCCTGCACGATAACGGGCTTGGCGACATTCATGCCGGATACGTGTTCTTCCGCGGCCATTTTCTGAGAAGTAAAAACCGGTCGATGAACGGAAATCTGATAGTGCACCTGTTTCTCGTCAAGATATGAGGTTATTTCCATGGCCTGACTCCTGTTAATAAAATTGTCTCATTGCCGTTGTTCATTCCGGTTGCAGGACATGGTGTAGAAAACGGCTGCCTGGGATATGTCCACTACAATAGTATAGCCCCTATCGGGATGGAGAGCAAATTAGGCAGGAAAAACCGGCGAAATGACCCGCCTCAGGAGGTAATGCCACAATACCTTTCGAGATAACCCTGGAATAGCAGCATAACTATTCAGCCGGCGGAGCGGTTTTGGGTTTGTTGCGGGTGGCGCTGCGCGATTGAGAAGGCCGGGAAAGGGTTTTCTTGATTTCGCTGAATTTATCGTAAGCCGGCTTGGGAGTAAGGTCGGAACGTGTCAGGCCGCCGCGCTGGAGAACGGCATCGTCGGAGTCTGTGAGGTCCTGCCAGGTTATGGTCTCCACATAAGGTCGGCTCAGGCCGATCTGATAAAAACAGTCGAGCCATTCCGCCTGGGTGGCGTCGGTCCAACCGCCGTGCCAGTAGCCGGCTTCGCCAATACGTCCCAGATTATCACGCGGGTCCGGAGCACTGGGAACCTGTACCCCTGAAAGGTGAATGGGCTTGCCGAAAATGGCAAAACGGTCCAGAAGCGCAGCTATTTCCAGAAGGTCACGAGTGGGCATACCTGCCGCGCCGCGGCCAAAACGCAGGCGAAGGCCGAAGCCATCAAGTAAAACACCCGACTGAACCAGCATATCGGCGTAAACCAATGGCGGGATGGTGCGATGATTGAAAGCATAGTAGCCTCCCCAGGGTTCCGTGATTTCCACCAGCACCAGGGAGCGGCTGGAAGCGCGTTTGGCCGCAAGGGCGGCGGTGCGCGTCATTTCGATAATTTGTTCAAAGCTGAACTTGAAGGCATTTTCGGCATTGAGACCGCTGACGACATTCCAGGCCTGAACTTTATCGCCGTAACGCTGAACGGTTTTGGTGACAAATTCATAGGCCATTTCGCGGACCTGTTCAAAATCGTTTTCCCAGATAAACAGCCAGTCGGGAGCGGACAAGGGCGAAAAGTTCAAGAGCGGCCCCACATTCACCGCAATGCGATTGTGCGCCAACCAGCGAATGCACTCATCAAGCTGCTCAAAATTCTCTTCCTGCTCCTTGGGTTCGAGAAGTTTCCACGTGGCCGGAACCGTAACAAAATGAAAGTTGTCTTTGATAAATTGCTGATAGGTGTGATCGCTCATGCGCCGCAAGTCAATACTGCAGGCAAAACTATGCCGGCCAAATCCCTGAGTAGCCCCCCGCCGCTGAAGAAACATCCGGGCGTGCTCCAAAGCCATCGCCTCACCGGCCGGAACCGCCAGGCTTAAAGCACTGTCGGCGTATTTGCCGGCCTCAACGGGCTGGTCAGGCATACCCAAAGCCGTAACGAATTGATCCAAAGATTGATCTATCTGACCGTGCACCTCCGCTGACAGGTTCAACTCGGCCATACCCCATTCTTCCCGTTTTTGGCTGATGCGCAGCAGTTTGCCGCGGGCTAGTTCCACATTAAGGTTATAAGGCGCAGCTCGTTCCGGAAGACGAGTGGTTTGCAGCAGAATTTTGCCAAAACCGTTCACCTCCCACATCGTCACAAGCCCTATGGCGGTATCACTGCTGCGGACCCCGATCAGTTCCGAGTCCTCGACACTGACCTGAGAACGTATAGGAATCTCATCCTGAGCGAAAAAATACGCGCCATTAGCGATTTCCGCCGCTGCTTGTCCTTTATGATGTATATGAAACCGAATCATCCGCGACTTTCCTCATTACGGCGGCTCCCCCGAAGCGAAGCAGGCCTGGTTTTCCAATCGTTATTCATTTTCGCAAATGTTTGATTATAGTCCGATTCGGCGGGTATGCAAAGCACAATAACTTTCTGAATGAATAGTTCTAATACGATTTAGAGTCCATCGATCAATTATGTAACATCTTGTTAAATAAATAGTTACAGCAATAGCAGAAAAACCGACGGTTTTGCGAAAAAAACCGGCTTTTTCCTGTAAGGATGTCGCAGCGATGACGTCTAACCTTTCAGTAAGACGGCCGACGGCGGCTGAAAACTTGTTATTTTGGAGCAATGTCGGTCTAAGTGTTTGTTTTTTAAGGAGATGTGTCATGGTGACCAAAATGCTAAAAATCACTCTTGTTGTCGTGGTAATCGGGGCGCTAGTCGGCGGCCTGCTCTTTGGGGCCGACCTGATGAGTTATTTGAAAAGTTCGGCCAAATCGGTCCAGACGGCCGTGAAGGACTCCGTACCAATGGAGTTCGAGCTGCAGCGGGCACAGGACATGCTGGATGAAGTTATTCCGGAAATGCATGCCAATATCCGGCTAATCGCCCAGGAAGAAGTGCAAATTGCCAACCTCAAGCAGGATATCACCGAGAGCGAAACCCGCCTGACTCGTCAGCATCAGCTTGTGGCAAATATGCGGCAGAAAGCCGCAGCGCAGCAAGCCCAGGTGCAAACGGCCGATTATAAACCCGATGCGGCAACGGAACAGCTAACCGAAGAACTCGCCCAGCGGTTCGAGCACTTCAAAGAGGCACAGCTCGTCTTAGCCGGAAAGAAACGGCTGATGGATGCCCGCGAAAAGTCTCTGGTTTCGGCCATGCAGATGCTCGAACGTACCCGCAGCCGTAAAGCATTGCTGGAAGAGAAGATACAGGGATTGGAAAGCCAGTATCGGCTGGTGCAGGCGGCAAGCATTAATTCCGGAGTTCACTTTGACAACAGCAAACTCGCGCAAACGGAAAAACTGCTCAGTCATATCAAGAATCGTTTGGATGTCGCCGAACGAGTTTTGGCCCACGAAAGCCAATTTATTGAAGACCAGAAGCCGTTTGAATCCGCTGTTGACCGCACCACGCTGCTGGCGGAAATTGATGAATATCTGCAAAGCCCGGCGCCGGCTGTTGATATCCAGCCTGCAGCCAAATCTCTGGCCGACAATAGCCTCAGCAATGATACACAGCAGTAACTCGTGGCGAGGGCATTATGCCCTCGCCCTTCTTTATTGCCTTCGTCACGCCGATCCGTTGTGTTTGCACGGTAAAAAACCGCGACACGGACAGGCGACGGAACATGTTGTCGGAGTTGAATTTGTGTCAATTAGGTGTTTCGGGTATAATAATTTCTGGTCAAATTCCCGGCACAGGAACGGAATCTCCCAGCGGATGCGACAGCCATGATGCTCATGTTACGCATAAAACAATCTCAGTGTGCTCTGGCCGAAGGACGGCTGGAAGAGGCTTTCGGCCTTTTGCAGGACGACCAATTGCGTCAGCACCGCCAGGGACAACAGCTTATCAGCGACCTGATAAAAGCCTATACCGAGCGCGGTCGTGAGCATTTATCGGCCGGACGAACCGCGGATGCGTGGGCGGATGCATGCCAGGCGCATAAACTGGCCGGAGCAGACCCGGAGGTAGTGACGTTGCGGGAGGATGTTGCAAAGGCAATGACCGACCAGCGCAACGACCAGCAGCGTCATGTAAGCCAGAAAGAACGGATGCGGGAATATATTAGCAAAGGCTGGCTTTCGGCCGCGGGCGAAATGCTCGAAAAAACACCCGTCACTGACAGCGTGTTGGCGCTTAAGGAATTGGCCGAAACGAAGAAGCTGGAATTACAGGCCGCCGCCCGCAAGGTGCAGGACGCTATTGCGGGAGAGGATATAAAAACCGCCGCCGAACTTATCGCCACTCTCGGCAACCAGGTAGATGAAAACTGGACGGCGGCGCGAAAGGCCTTCGAGCAGTATGTCGGCGAGCGATTGCGTTCCTTGCTGGCCGAGGGCAGGTTGGGGCAGGCGCGGCGGTTGGCGGATGAATTGGCCGGATTGACGTGGCGGAATGCAGATGTGCAGGAATTGGTGGAGATACCGCGGCGGCTGGAACAATTGGCTACGTGGGCGGCGGCCGGAGCGTATCAGCGGGCGGCGGTTGCCCTGGAGCGTATCGCGGCCTTATTAGGTAAAACGCCGTGGATTGCCGACGCTATCGCCCAGCTTCGTACCGCGGCCGGGGCTCTGGAAAAGCTGCATACCGGGCCGTTGAGCGATCTGCTTGAGAGTGCGACGCCAACAGAAGAAATACCTTATCCGCCAGAACCAACACCCGCAGCACTACCTAATTATGAAGCCATGGCCAGGCCGACGAATTTGC
>CAZOCV010000165.1:0-8305 GCA_964578395.1 uncultured Pirellulales bacterium | reverse complement strand
CCGCAAGCCCATTATTTACAAAGAGATATGAAACTGGGCGATATTGGACTTGAACCAACGGCCTCCTGCTTGTCGAGCAGGCGCTCTAGCCAACTGAGCTAATCGCCCTTAATCATGATTATTTAGTGCAAAATGGTTTGACTGTCAACTTTTTTATTAATACCTCACAAATTATAAATACTAGTATGATATTAGAGATATCAAGGAAGCGGAACCGAACTAAAATTTTATCCCATGTTCCCAGGGCCAGGGCCGCTTGACCGTGTTGCGGACCGATTTGGTAACGATGCTCAGCCGTTGCAGTGCATCATCAATGAAGGCGCGACGTACATCATCCAACGGCATTTTGCCAAAACGCACGCGATAGTACGCTTCGCTGAGCTGGCCCACCGGAGCGAAGGCTTCCTCATCGTAGTGCATGACTTTTAAAGCGAATTCCCGAGGCGTCATCGCGGCGGGTTTGTGCAAATACAGGTGCTGTAACATGTGCAGCATTTGAGGATAAAAATCAACGGCTTCGTCATCGTAACATTCCAGGTAGTGGCGATAGGCGCGCCAGCGTGTATATTTGGGAATCAGCCAGGCCAGTAATTCGCGGATTCCGATGCCGGCGTCAATGAGCGTAAGAAAAAATATCATCCAGCGCAGAAACAAGGCGAAATAGGATTCATCCGGATTATGAGTGAACCAGGATAGTAATCCCTGACGGAAACGTCCGGGAGCCTGCTGGCGATTACGTTCAAGTTTATCCAGCCAGTTGGAAACGGCATCGGCCCAATGCAAGCCCGCATTTTCCTGTCGTGCGGCCGAATATCGCAGCCAGCGGACCTGCCATTGTTCCAGGCGGGCGCTAAAACGCATCATCCATGCTTTAATCCCGTGGGACGAAACGTCTTTTCCGGCAGGCAGTTGCGATGAGGGCGTCGGGTCGAGGGTTATCCAGTCGTTGGTTACCGTATAAAGTTCGGTCCAGACATGGGCGTCACTTTGCCGCACGATAAAGTAGTCATTTTCGGGGATGTATTCCCAGGCCAGGTAGCCGCCGGCCAAACGGACCCGCAGGCCCAAAGAACGGGCCAGCATGGCCGCCGCGGAGGCAAAATATTCGCAATTACCGGAACTACCGGGGCGTTCTAAAAATTCGAAGATCGGGTGAAAAATCTCATCTTCATCTTCGTCATTATCATCCTCTTCGTCATCTTCGGACTCCTCCCATGTCAGGGGAGGCGGGCTGGCGCAATAGGTATAATTATTTTGCAGCCAGGTAATGATGCGCTGCATAATAATCTGGTCGATACTCGCCAATTCAACATTGGCTTCAAAGAGATCATGCAAAAGGACGAGTTCCTTTTCATCGGGAGGCGTGATTTTTTTATTCCAGGTTCCCGGCAGGAGGTAAGGTATTTCGTCAAAAACCATGCCGGGGGTCACAGAATCTGCGGTGGCCCTGTACCACTGCTGAAAAGCCTTATTGGCGGCATTCTGTCGCTGCTGGCGTTCCATAGCCAGGTCACCGGTGATATCGAGGGCAAGTTTATTAATGGCGGAGGAAGATAATATAAACTCATCTCGACCATAAAATAACCATAATTGCCCCAGCCGGCGTACATGGCGATAGAATCGCTGGCGCGCCTGTTCAGGAGAGATTGCCGCCAGCGAGGCCGCCTGATATTCCCATACGGCCCGCGGCGCCGTTGAGCCGGCGGAAACCGTGGAGTCGAGATCATAATACCGATAATCATTTTCAGGTAATCCATCAACGGCGACCATCGGGTATAGGCCCGGCATCAGGGTGCTTTGATATCCGGATAAAAGGATGTCCTGGGTAATGATGTCGGGAGACGCTGCAATGGTCTCACAGGATTTGCGTTCGGTGGTGAGATACACCGGAACGGATCGCAGCCAAACGTCATCTTCGGTGTATTCATTGCCAATCTGAAACCGATCGAGAGCGATGCTGCGCAAATAAAACGGTCCATCCTGGGCGGTCAGAGATAAGCCATCACGCTGGAGGCTGACGCGGGCGACAATTTGTTTCAAGGTTTGGTTGCGGTCCACTTGACCGAAACGCACCATTTCGGAGAAGCCGCTGAACGATGTATCGCTGAGTCTGCTGCCCAGCAGGCTGCCGGTTTCCAGCCGGGGGAAACCGAAAAAAACCGCCAGCGCCAGAACGAGGGCCGTCAGCAAAATCATCCCGGCGCTGAGATTAAATCGTACATATCCCATCTGGCGCCAGTAATCGCGTGCGGCGGCGTCGGCAGCGCGAAGTTCTTCCTTGCCGGGAGTTCGCCCGATAAAGCGGGTTGCCGTGACGATTTCGATTTGACGCTGCAACTGGTACAACATTACGCTGTACCCGGCCAGCAGGGCAAATAATACAAAAAATGGCGCCAGAATAATGCCGCCGGCGGTCATGGCCGCCACGACCATCAGAAACAGCGACAGAATAAATATCTGGCTGTAATCGCGTGTGCGATAGGCGCTGATAAATCGACATGACATAATCACCAGGGCGAAATGCGCCATGGAAAATGCCCGGAATTGGGGGCTTTCATGACGCATGAACAACAGCACGATAATGATGCCCAGGCCGCAAATGGTGACCACGCCGCCAAGAAACCAGCGAACCGGTGCAGGCAGTTTGCGACCGGAGCGGCCCAGGCTTAAAACCGAGGTTGCCAGAACGATAAACGTTAAAACAATACCCAGCCATGCCGAATACGCATCGTAGGTATATTCGGCCGTGGAAACCGCCATGGCCGCCAGCAGGGCGAGGGTGTTAACGGCAAGCTGAAAACGATGTGAGCGTTTCATGCGTCGTCTCCCGCTGTTACGGTTTCTTCCTGGAGTTGAAAAGGCGTAAATAAACCCAAAAAATCCTCTTTGAGCGCGTCAATGACGGTTACATTGCGCGTGGTGCGGCTGACTTCTTCGGACAGATGCCTCTGAATGCCCACGCCGATAATCCAGCAGTGAGCATCAACGAACGAGCGCGGGCGAAATCCGCCAAAACTGGGCAATCGGGTATTCCAACTGCCCATACGCACACCGGATAGATCCGTCATCAAACCCCAGCGGTGTCCCAGGCCGCGGCCGTGTTTGACGATTTTCATTTCTCCGCCGGAAATCACCAGTGCAACGGGCAGGCAGCGTTCCGTAGCGCGGTCGATGAGGGTGGCCGCAAAGCTGATGGCATGTTCCAGCGCTTCCTGCTGAACAACGGACAGGGGGTCCTCAACGCGCGTATCCAGCAGGATGGTGATCTGGTTGGTATTATATTCGGCCATTTCGCGCACCAGCAGACGGTCGAATTTAGCCGAACTGCGCCAGTGAATCCAGTGGACGTTGTCGAAAGGCTGAAATTCGCGCAGGCCGTAAAATTCCTCAAAACCCTTGGTTTGCTGGTTATATTGTCCCAGGCCGGTGGTGGCCGCGCCAGTTTGCCGGCTCAGCAGGTCGTAACGGATGCGGCCCAGGGGGGGGTGCACCACGATATCGGCGGCTTCCGGAATGAAGAAACATTTCGCCACCAGGCCGAAGGGAAAGCGACTGCTGATACGGAGCCGCCGTAAGCGCATGTGGCCTCGTCGGCGGCACGTCGTAATAACGGTTACGGTTTTCGTCTGCCGTGGTCCGATGGACATGATAAAACCACTGGGCAACACCATGGGCAAGTGGCCCATTTCTTCTATCACCAGGGCATACGAGCGAAACAGGCGTTTTTTGTTGGTGATGGTATAGGTTACAATTAATTGTTCGCCGACCTGGGAGGCGTTGCCGATATTACGCGATACGCTGATACCGGAAAGGTTGATGAAACTGCAAACGCCCGATACCAGCCAACTGCCCAGCAGCAGTCCCAGCAAGAGATACAACAGCCCCGCATTGGTATTAATCGCTACTACTCCCAGAACACAGGTAACGATGGCCAGCACGATTCCCATCCATAAAAAGCGAAACGCAAAACGGGGATTGAACAGACTGGGAACCCAGGAAAGAGCCGTCAATTGAGGATAACTCGAAGAGGATTCTGCCCACAGGCTGCGATAACGCTCACCAGCGATGAACAATCTCTGAACCGGCGCCGGCAGACGACTGAGTATATTTTCTTTGAGTTGCTGCAGTTTTTTCATGGTTCCGGGAAAAACATTTTTTCGCTGAAAAGTTGTTGAAAATCCAGAGTGCCGGCCAGTTCCAGATAATTGATGCGCCGAGCCGTATCTTCGGCGCGCCGCCGTTGTGTGACATCCACCAGCGCCAGTCGTGCGCCATCGGCGGCGGCGTTGCCGACGAAGAAAATCTTTCCCAGCGGGATATCGGGTAACAAACCGATGCGGCGGGCGCTGCAAGGCCGAATATAATTACCGAAAGCTCCGGCAAGATAGAGTTTGTCAATTTGCATAAGCGAAATATGCAAGAGCCGCAACAACAGTTCTATACCGGCGCTGATGGCGGCTTTGCCCACTTGTGCCTCGCGTACATCGCGCTGGGTAAGGATAATCGCCTGGCCGTGTTTGCTGGCGGAGGAATGAACCAGGACAAATGCCGCCTGACCATTATCCATGATTAATCGTTCCCGAAGTGGCGCGGGAACGCCATCAGGCAGTTCTTCCGCCGAAAGAATTCTGCCGCTGCTGTCAAGAATGCCTGCCTGGAGCAATTCGGCCAGAGCGTCGATAAGACCGCTGCCGCAAATACCGGTGGGGGGGCCATCGCCGATCGTGGCCACTTCCACATCCTCATGAATGAACACCCTCTCAATCGCACCGGCGGAGCCGCGCATCCCGTGGCGGATGCGAGCGCCCTCGAATGCCGGTCCCGCCGCCGTACTGCACACCGCCAGATGCTTGCCATCGCTGAGGGCCAGTTCGCCATTTGTGCCGATGTCGATAGCCAGAAAAATACCGGATTGGTCCTGCATTTGTGTGGCCAGAATAACGGCCAGAGTGTCTCCTCCTACGTGAGCCGCCACACCGGGAAGCACATAAACGTTGCCGCTGGGATTAATTTTCAATCCCAACTCACCGGCAGTGATATTCATCGCCGAAGAAAAAGCCGCGACATAAGGCGCCTGGGCAATCTGCTCGACCGGCGCCGCCAGCAGCAGATGCTGCATGGTGGTATTGCCCGCGACGGCCATTTCATATATTTGCTCCGGTGTTATGCCGGTCTTTTGGTGTAATTCATCGATAAGCTGATTAAGCCCGTCAATAATGCTGTTTTGCAGAATAGCCAGTCCGTTTTCGGTGGTGCGAACCGCTTCGATGCGGCTGATGACATCGTCGCCGAAACGGACTTGCGGATTGGTCCGCGCCGCGGTAGCCGCTATTTCGCCGTCATGAAGATTAATCAAGGATACTACAACGGTCGTTGTTCCTATATCCGCAGCCAGCCCCCATAAATTCTGCGTCGTGTCCCCCGTTTCCAGGGCGATTATTTCATCTTCGAAACCTACGGCCGTTATGCCCCATTGGTTTTGACGGCATAATGTGGGCAATTGCCGCAGTGCGGATAATCTCAGGTGTTTATATGCCGCATTTTCCTGCTGAGCGTGGATGGCCGCTAAAAGACGTTCCTCATCGCTTCTGAGGTCATGCAGTGATGGCGGAGTTAATTGAATAAAGTATTTTTGGATCGCCGGCCGCAGACCTGTCGGCCCGGCGGATCCGGCGCCGAGAATTTTTTGCTCGAAAAATCGAGAAGTGTCCGGGATGGTGATTACGACATCGCTTTTTATGGGATACAAACAGGCTCGAACGGGAGCCGGTTCGCCGCTAACCTCAACCATGCATTTACCGCAAGTTCCCCGCCCGCCGCAAATACTGTTCAGAACGATGCCTACCTGTTCTGACGCCGCGAGCGCCGTTGTGCCTTCAGGAACGTGAGTGCTCAGGCCGTCAGGTTGAAATTGAACGCGATACATCATCTACAACTAGTTCCCGATAGTAGTGTGTTATATACGTCTTGACGCTCCGGCTTGTGCGGCCAATATATCCTGTAAAATGTGATGAACGCACAACTTCTTTATTATACAGTGCTTAACGATAGAATAAGCGAATAACCCCCGGATGTCAAGCCAATGAAATAACAGGTCAATTATAGTTATTTTAGCAAGGTTTTGGGCAGCCAATTAATCGGACTGGCGGTCATTTCATCATGATCGAGAGCTTCGACGTGGCCATCCCAAAAAACCACATTGGCTTTGTCATTATGCCGATACGCCACCGCCCCGTAGGTATCGAATCCCAGCCAATCTTCCCCATAGGTAAAATAGTGGTCCGTCCCGTAAACATATACCCACCAGTCCAGGGCATCGGTCATGCAGTAAAGTTGGGAGGTTTTTGCTCAAAATACACCTGAACCAGATTCTGAAATCCCATGGGACGATAGTAAATATGCGTATTCATCCCATAACTGCGATCCATGGGGTATAATCCATCTTCGGGATGATTCAGGGCATAACTGGCGGAGGGACAGATAAAATCCGGCGGGTAACTGGGTTTATATTCCTGTAGCTCAATGCGCCTGGTTTTGTATTCTTCGGTTAAATCAGGCAGCCCCATATAGTTACGATACGCATCAAAGGTGTACCACGGCCGCATGATGGGGTCATTAACGGAAATAGGCAGAATATAATTGGTTTCGATGGAGTAGCCAATATGCCCCATGGCCAGTTGCCGAATCAGTCCCTGACAGGCAATCGTCCGGGCTTGCGACCGCGCCCGGCCTAACGCCGGCAGCAAAATGCTAAGCAGCAGGGCGATGATGGCTATTACCACGAGAAGTTCGATCAGGGTGAAGCCTTTCTTGCGATAATCCATTTTCATCACCTCGAATGGCCGCGTCTCTGCTTACATTTTAGTCAATCGAATAACAAAAAGAAATACATACCGGCCGGGGGTATTGGGGAGCGTTTTATTCGTTAGGTCATCCATTTTAATGAAAAAGGCCAGATATTCTTGACGGAGGGACCGGCTTAGCGGGCGGATGAAATGTAACTATATTGTGGGCAATAGGTTATGGTATGCCTCAAAAAGCATTCAAATAATACGAAATACCAAAAAACCTTGAAAAAGCCGCCTATTTTCGGTAAAATAAGCTTTTAATAAAACCGGCCGGAATATCTTTTATCGCCATTCTGCGATGGAGAAAAAACTCATGGGTGCCAAACGACGCTGGGGACGGAGATTTTGTCGGATACAATCAGATTGTATTGAACGTTCGGTTCTCTCTCTCGAACCGTTGGAACCGCGCGTCTTGCTTTCGCTAAGTTACACGATTACGGATTTGGGGACGCCGGGCGGAACCTTTGCAGCCGCGGTGGATATTAATAATGACGGTCAGGTTACCGGTTACGGTTATACGGCCGCCAATACCTCCGAGTCCATGCGGGCTTTTTTATGGCAGAATGGCGCATTGACCGTGGTGCCGAACTTTAGCCTGGGAGGTTTGACGTCGGTATATGGCTATGCCATCAACGAAAACGGCGTGATTGCCGCCGCCACGGATTTTACCACTACGCCCGAACGCGCCAGTTACTATCAAGGAACCACGTTTAGCAATATCCAGAACATCGCCTCCAGCTACGCCAGTACAGCTCGCGGTCTCAATGATGCGACGAATCCCACCGTGGTGGGGTGGTATTATGATCCCAATAATTCCAGTCAAACCTATCCCTTTAGCTGGAGTGTTTCCACCGGTATGGTTACGCTGGCCGGTTCAACCGGTAAAGCGCAGGATGTCAATAACAGCAATCAAATCGTCGGTTCATCGATGATAAGCGGCTATCCCCGGGCGGTGCTGTGGCAGGGAGGGACGATGACCAATCTCGATCCCACCAATAATTTCGACAGCGCCGCGGTGGCTATTAACGATGACGGTCAGATTGCCGGGTGGACACGCATTGTAAATAAATATCATGCTTTTATCTGGGATGATCAAACGGGTCTTGAGGATCTTGGCACCTTGTGGGATTCCGATTACGGTTTCAGCGATTCGCGGGATATTAATAATTCCGGTCAGGTTGTGGGAGTGTCGGATATAGATCCTTGGGATGGGGAGCCTGCGGACACCTATCGTGCCTTTATTTATGATGACGGGGAAATGATTCGCCTGGAAACACGGGTGACCAATTTGGGGAGTTGGACGTTGTTAGCGGCCGAGGGCATCAATGATAATGGCCAGGTTGTTGGTTGGGGGCGATTAAATGGTAATATTCGCGCATTTATTCTGAATCCGGTGGATAGTGAAAGTCCGACGGCCGAAGCGGCGGCGGAAAATGTGTCCATGGCATCGGGTTCGC
>CAZOCV010000164.1:6364-8418 GCA_964578395.1 uncultured Pirellulales bacterium | reverse complement strand
AAAGAGAGATTCTTCGCTTCGCTCAGAATGACAGATTCGTTTCCGCAACAGGAACGAACTAACAAAAATCCGTTACGAACAATGCTATCCCTTCATGGCCAGGTCGGCGGTGACATGGACATTTTTGGCCGCGGCGGTTTCATCCAGGCGCGAAATCGGCGTCGTCACCGGGGCCTTATGCAATGCCTCGGGGTCGGTTTGGGCCGTTTTGGCGATCTGGAGCATGGCGGCGATGAAGGCATCGAGCGTTTCCTTGCTTTCGGTTTCGGTCGGTTCGATCATCATCGCTTCATCGACAATAAGGGGGAAGTAAATGGTCGGCGGATGGAACCCGGCGTCGAGCAGTCCTTTGGCGATGTCGAGGGCGCGCACATCATTATCGCGTTTTTGCCGCGAAGCGCTGAGCACGCATTCATGCTTACAGGTGCGCGGGTAGGGCACATCGTAAGCGTCCTTGAGTTTGTGCATGACGTAATTGGCATTGAGCACGGCGTTTTCCGCCGCGCGAATGAGGCCTTCCTTGCCCAGCATCCGAATGTAGGCGTACGCCCGCAGGACAATACCGAAGTTGCCATAAAACGGCGCGATATAACCGATGGAGTGAGGACGGTCATAATCCAGAGCATACGTGCCGTCATCGCGTTTGACGACCACCGACACGGGCAAAAATTCCGCCAGTTTTTCGGCGACGCCGACGGGGCCGGCGCCGGGACCGCCGCCGCCGTGCGGGGTGGCGAAGGTCTTATGCAGATTCAGATGCACCACATCAAAGCCGATATCGCCGGGGCGCACCTTGCCGAGAATGGCGTTGAGGTTAGCGCCGTCGTAATAGACCAGGCCATCGACGGAATGAATCAGGTCGCAAATATCCTTAATGTGCGGATTGAACAGCCCCAGCGTATTGGGGCAGGTCATCATCAATCCGGCGACGCCGTCGTGCAATACCGCCTTGACGGCGTCAATATCCATCACGCCTTTTTCGGTGCTGGGAATGCTGACGACTTCATAGCCGGCAATGGCGGCGCTGGCGGGGTTGGTGCCGTGGGAACTGTCGGGAACGAGTATCGTGGTTTTCTTATTGCCGCGGCGGCGATGATAGGCCGCCATCAGCATAATGCCGGTGAGTTCGCCGTGAGCGCCGGCCATAGGCTGCATGGTGAAAGCGGCCATACCGGTAATTTCCCGCAGCAGCAAATCGGTTTCGTAAAGCACCTGAAGAGCGCCCTGCGTGAGCATCCCGCCGCAGGAAAGCTGCGGCAGCAACGGATGCAGATCGGCGAATCCCGGCAGAGCCGCGCAAGCTTCGGCCATTTTGGGATTATACTTCATGGTGCAGGAACCGAGCGGATAGAAGTTGGTGTCCACGCCGAAATTGCGGCCGGCCAACTCGGTAAAGTGGCGAATCACATCCAGTTCGGAAAGTTCCGGCAGTTCGGCCGGCTGGCGGCGGAGCAAATCCTTGTTGAGATGAATGGAAACCGGCACATCATGGGTGCAGGGCTGCACGCCGCGACGACCGGGAACGCTTTTTTCATAAAGTAGTTTCATAGTATGGCCTCCAGGGCTTCGGCGAGCATGCCGATTTCCTGCTTGGTGCGTTTTTCGGTAACAGCAATCAGAAGCGAATTGTCCATGCCTTTGTAGTAGCGATTCAGCGGGAAGCCCGCGGCAAATCCTTGATCGATGAGCCGGGCGACGACGTCGGCAGCGGCCATAGGCAGGTCCAGGACAAATTCGTTGAAGAACCATTTATTGCCAAAGTGGGGCGTGACGCCGGGAATGGCGGCGAGCCGGCGGAAGGCATAACTGGCCTTGTCGGCGCAGCGCTGGGCGACGTCGATCAGGCCCTGTTTGCCCAGCAGGGACATATACGCCAGGGCCGCCAGGGCGCACAACGCTTCGTTGGAACAGATGTTGGACGTTGCCTTGTCGCGGCGAATATGCTGTTCGCGCGCCTGCAGCGTCAACACAAACCCGCGCCGGCCCTGGGCATCGGCCGTTTGGCCGGCGATGCGGCCGGGCATTTTGCGGACGTGTTTTTTCTGTGTGGCCAT
>CAZOCV010000164.1:0-6264 GCA_964578395.1 uncultured Pirellulales bacterium | reverse complement strand
AATCTCCACCAGTTCGACATCGAGGTTGCGGGTGTACGTTCGCAGCATCACCCGATAAATCGGGTTGACGGCGTCATCCATAATCACCTTCGTGCGGCCGGTGATGCGCACCGCCATGGTCACGGCTTCATACAGGGCCGTACCGCCGTCATACATCGAAGCGTTGGACACCTCCATGCCGGTAAGTCGGCAGATAGCCGTCTGGTACTCGAAGATGGCCTGCAGCGTACCCTGAGAAATTTCCGGCTGATACGGCGTATAGGCCGTATAGAACTCGCTGCGCGAGGTAACCGCGCCCACGGCGGCAGGAATATAATGGTCGTAAAAACCACCGCCCAGGAAATTGACCAGGTCAGTGGCGTTATGCCGGGCCAGTTCGGCGAGGTATTGGCGAATTTCCTGCTCACTCACGCCGTCGGGCAGATTGAATGACCGGCAGCGCAACGCCGGGGGAATGTCGGCGAAAAGCGCATCCTTCGTCAAGCCGATTTCAGCGAGCATCTGCCGCTGCTGATCGGGAGTATTAGCGATAAAAGGCATAGGTTGGGGTTCCTTATTATTAGAACTTACTGATTTAATATATCATGCCGCGGAAAAATAAAATTCAAAAAGTAAAAAGTAAAATGACAAATAAAAACGCAAAAAGTAAATACGTCCCGCTTTCATGCCCGGGGCGTAATAATCATATAAACATTGCCTTTTGTTTTGTCATTTTTATTTTATCTTTGATTTTTCTTTCTATTCCGCTTTTAGCAGTTCTTCATAGGCGGCGGCGGTCATCAGGCCGTCGAATTCCGCTTTATCGGCCGGTTTAATTTTTACCAGCCAGCAGCCGCCGTAGTTGTCGGCCTTGAAGCGTTCCAGGTCTTCGGCCAGTTCTTCATTAACCGCGACAATGCTGCCGCCGACGGGGGCGTAAATATCGGAAGCGGCCTTGACCGACTCCACCGAGCCGAAGGATTCGCCCTTCTTGATTTTTTTACCAACGGCGGGCAGTTCCAAAAACACCAGGTCGCCGAGGTGTTCGATGGCGTGATCACTGATGCCCACGGCGACGGTCCCATCTTTTTCGAGGCGGGCCCATTCATGCGATTCGAGAAAACGACATTCTTTCGGAATCATACAAACCTCCAATACATTTATTTTTGAAAAACGAATATCATACGCAGGCCACGTGACCCGCACAACAAAATTCGGGGAACATAACCGGTTCTACAAAAGTTTATAAACCTCCTGCAGGAGGGATTCAACTTGTTTATCATCGAAGCAGTACTGCATCGCGGCAAACCGGCTGCGGAACTTCGCCACGTCGGCCTTAACGGTTTTATTGGCGACAATGACATCGCGCATGTAACCGGCCAGCGCGGCAAAATCGGCGGCCTTCATGCCAAAGCGGGTCATTTCCGCCACGCCCAAACGGATGGCGGCCGAGGCGGTGAAGCCCTCGTCTTCCGGGCAGGCCTGATAATTCACCACGATATTGTTCTCTTCCAGGCGGCGGGCGATTTCCGGGCCGTGGGCGTACCCCACGCGCAAAATCACCTGATGCGTCTCGGTAAACGAAATGGCCGGATCGCCGGCGACGTCCAGGCCGCAATCCTTCAGGGCGCGGGCGAACGCCTTGGCATTGGCCACGACCGCTTTCTGGTACTCGTTCCTGAACTGGTTCATTTCATACGCCGCGAATAACAAGCCCAGCAGCGTGCCCAGGTGATGATTGCTGACGCTGCCGGGAAACGCCCGGCGCTGCATCGTCTCGAAAAGGGTATATTGGACATCCTCGCGCTGGCAGTTCATGGCGATGACGCCGCGCTGCGGACCGAAAAACGTTTTATGCGTGGAGCCGGTAACAATGTCGGCGCCTTCCTTAAACGGCTCCTGATACGCCGGACCAACCAGACCCAGCACATGGGCCATATCATACATCAGCACCGATTCCGGGCAGTATTTATTCACCAGGCTGCGCATTTCCGCAACGGGTTCGCGGTGCAGAATCATGCTCTTGCCGAGAATCACCAGTTCGGGCCGATAGCGCTCGAAAAGTTCTTCGCAGGCGTCCACGTCGATGCGATACGGATTATCCTTGAGCACGGGGAAATTTACGACGGCGGGCCGCTCCGTCATCGGGTCACGCCGCACAAAATCCCGCAGCGCGCCCATCGGCTGGGCGGACAAATGGCCGCCGTTGATAATATGGTGATTCATCACGCAATTCAGCCGCCGCTGCTCGCTTTTGCGATCCGTGCGGTTGATGAAATCGTTGAGGGCGCTGAACACCGTCATATTGGCCATCTGGCCGCTGATGACGCGGGCTTCGATGCGGGAACAACCGAAATACAACTGCAATTGTTCATCCAGCCGACATTCCACCTCGTGGATGAAATCTGTGGCCTGATAAAAGAAGACTTCCGCCTCCTTGAGGGCCTTGATGGATTTATGCTCGGCGTAGCGGCCGACGGGATCGAGAATGCTCGTCCAGCGCACCAGCCGCGAAGGCGTCTGCTCGGAAGGAATCAGGTTGATACATTGCTGCCGCCGCCAGATGTGGTTATCCAGCGCTTTGCGGAGCATATCGGCGGCCTTGCCCGGCAGGTTGTCGCGGACGCCGGAGGCGGTTTTTTCCGGGTAAAGCTCTGCCGGCATAATCGCACGGGCCAGCGGCGGCGCTTCGCTGCGCAGATGATAAGGCACAATCAGGCCCGGAATCGTCCGGCCGCGAACCTCGACTTCGACTTCATCGCCTTCGAGCAGATGGCTATCCAGCAGCGCCAGGGCAATAGGCCGCTGAGGATGTTCCTCGGAAAATATGGATAAAACGCCCTCGCCTTCCTCTTTCCAATAGGGAACCATCGTTCCGCTGGTGACGTAACCGACCAGCTTTTTGCCAACATACACTTTATCGCCGGCGCGGGTGATGCCCTTGCCGGTCAGCGCCAGCGGCTGGATATAGCGCGGCAAATCGGCCACATCGGAAAAATCACGAAGCTGCACCCGTTGCAGCGCGGCCCATTGGCGCGACAACGGCTCCCGGCCGACAAAGTCGCCTTTTAATTCGCTGAAACTGACCGCAAACTTCGCCAGCGGACAGGCGAAAATCGGTATTTCCCGGCCCTCGGCGTCTGTGCCGAATTCATGGCCGTAAAGCGGCAGGGACGCTTCCAGCCGCAGGGTATCGCGGGCGCCCAGGCCTATGGGCATGGCCCCGGCGGCAACGAGTTTTTGCCACACCGCCGGCGCCATGTCGGCCGGCAGGAATAATTCAAAACATAACGGTTCGCCGGTGTAGCCTGTCCTGCCCAGCCACACGTCCCGGCCATCCACCGTTACCACACTAAGCTGATTGCGCATCGGACGGGGCAGGTCTTCCAGGGCCACCATGCAACTCAATACGTCCTTGGCCGTCGGCCCCTGCAAGCTGATCATCGCCAGTTCCGCCGTACGATTAGTCAGCGTGACATCGCCGAATACCTGCGCCTGGCTGGTAAGATAGGCCCAGTCCTTATCCGTATTGGAGGCGTTGACGACCAGCAGATACTCATCTTCCTTGAAGCGATACAGATAAGCATCGTCAATCGCGCCGCCGTTTTCGTTGGGAATGATGGTGTATTGGCTTTCGCCAATCTCCAGCGCGGCGGCGTTGTTGGTTAAAATATACTGGAGAAACATCAAGGCGTCATCGCCGGCGACGATGAACCGCCCCATATGCGACACATCGAACAGGCCCGCCGCCCGGCGGGTTTGCAGGTGTTCGCGCACGATGCCCGTCTCGTATTGGATGGGCATGGCCCAGCCGCCAAACTCAACGATCTTGGCGCCGCTTTTTTCGTGAATGTCATATAACGGTGTCTTTTTCATACTGTTTCCTCGTCACGCGTTTGGTTGTGGGAAATTTTCCCGGATTAACGGCGCGCAAATGATTAGAGGCAACCACGCCCGGAATCCTGCGGCCGCGAATCTCGACTTCGACGTTATCGCCTTCCTGCACATTTGAATCCAAATACGCCAGGGCAATCGGCCGCTGGAAATAATCGTCGGACAATGCGGCCGATGCGCCTTCACCGGTTTCTTTCCAATAGGGCACCATTGTACCGCTGGTGACGTATCCAGCCAACTTATTATCGATATATACCTTGTCGCCGGCGCGGGTAATGCCTTTGCCGGTTAACGCCAGGGGCTGGATTCTCCGGGGCAAATCGGCCCGATCGGAAAAATCCTGATTCTGCACACGCTGCAGCGCGGCAAATTGCCGCGCCAGCGACTCCCGGCCGACAAAGCCGCCCTTTTGCTCGTCGAAACTCACCGCGTACTTGGCAAAGGGACAGGCAAATATCGGCATTTCGCGGCCTTCGGCGTCGATGCCAAACTCGTGGCCGTAAAGAGGCAGGACCGCTTCCAGCCGCAGGGTATCGCGGGCGCCCAGGCCTATGGGCATGGCCCCGGCAGCGACGAGTTTTTGCCACACGGCCGGCACCATGGCGGCCGGCAGGAACAATTCAAAACAGGTCGGCTCGCCGGTATAACCCGTCCGCGCCAGCCATACGTCCTGGCCGTCCACCTGTACGACGCTAAGCCGATTACGCTTGGGCTGAGGCAAATCTTCCGGCGCCACGATGCACCTTAAAACCTCTTTGGCCGTCGGCCCCTGTAAACTGATCATCGCCAGTTCCGCCGTACGGTTGGTCAGCGTAACATCGTCGAAGGCCTGCGTCTCGCTGCTAAGATAAGCCCAGTCCTTGTCTGCATTGGAAGCATTAACGACCAGCAGATATTCATTTTCTTTGAATCGATACAGATAGGTGTCGTCGATGGCGCCACCGTTCTCGTTGGGGATAATGGTATAATGGCTTTCACCGACGTTCAGCGCGGCGGCGTTGTTGGTCAGCACCAACTGAAGAAACGCCAGGGCGTCATCGCCGGAGATGATGAACCGCCCCATGTGCGACACATCGAACAGGCCCGCCGCCCGGCGGGTTTGCAGGTGCTCACGCACGATGCCGGCCTCATACTGAATGGGCATGGCCCAGCCGCCGAATTCAACCATCTTGGCGCCGCTTTTTACATGAAGGTCATACAAAGGAGTTTTTTTCATCATGATTTTTGGTTTTCCTTCTTCTGTTCGGTTAACTGTTATGGATTGCATACCATGCAGAACGTAAAGCTGCTTTCTCTCATATATAAAAGCCTGCGGCTGATACAAATACTCCTGTTAAATTTTTAGTTTACAACGTTTATGGGTTGGCCTTTGATGAAGGCTGCAATATTATCCGCCGTGGTCTGCATCAATCGCCTGCGGGCGGCGAGGCTGGCCCAGGCAACGTGCGGCGTAATCAAACAGTTTTTTGCCTTCAGGAGCGGATTATCGGCTTGAATCGGTTCGATGGAAACCACATCCACCGCCGCACCGGCGAGTTTGCCGGCGTTGAGCGCGTCGGCCAAATCCTGTTCGTTCACCAGACCGCCGCGCGCCGCATTGATAAAAAACGCATGGGGCTGCATTTTCGCCAAAAGTGATTTGTTGACGAAACCCGTATTATCCCCTGTTTGCGGGCAATGCAGCGACACCACGTCCGCGCGAGTAAATACCTCATGGAGACTCGCCCAGGCAAAAGGCGTAAAATCAGGATTGCCGCCCGGAACGACATCGTACGCCAAAACGTTCATGCCAAACGCATGCGCCAACGCGCCCGCCCGCCGGCCGATGCGGCCGAAACCCACCAGCCCCATCGTCTTGCCGGCCAGTTCGACCAGCGGCGTCTTCCAGAAACAAAAATCCGGATTGTTCGTCCACTCGCCTTTTTTGACACGGGCATCGTGTTCGCCGACATGATGACACAGCTCCAATAATAACGCGAAAACAAACTGCGCCACCGAATCGGTGCTGTAAACCGGCACATTGGAAACAGGGATATGTCGTTTTCTTGCCGCCTGGACGTCAACCACGTTATACCCTGTCGCTAATACGGAAACAAACTTCAGATTCGGTAGTTGCGCCAGAGTCGCCGCCGTGAGGGGCGTTTTATTGGTTAAAATGATATCCGCCGGCAGGGCGCGCGCGATGATTTTATCCGCCGGCGTCCGGTCATACACCGTGACCTCACCGGCCGACTCCACAGGCAACCAGGGATTATCGCCGGGATTCAACGTAAAACCATCCAACACTACAATCTTCATCATCGCTACCTGCAAGTGGCTTGACCGTCTCGGCCAAGATTCCTTGTGGCTTGACCGTCCCGGTCAAGATTCCTCTTCGCTTGACCATTCCGG
>CAZOCV010000163.1:0-8470 GCA_964578395.1 uncultured Pirellulales bacterium | reverse complement strand
ACAAAATACACGAAAAGCACGAAAAACAACAAAAGATTTGACCTCTTATTCGCGTTCATTGGCGTTTATTCGCGGTAAAAAAGGCTTTTATTTCGCGTAGTTCGTGTGTTTCGTGGTTTAAAAGGGCTTTATTTCGCGTGGTTCGTGGGTCAGGATGGGAAAACGGACGTTTAGGAAACCCCAGCATCGCCGCTGATCGGCGTAACAGCGGTTCACCGTGGCCCAACATAGCCGCTGGTTGGCAAGGCTACGGCCGCTGGTTGGCGGGGCTACGGCCGCTGGTTG
Organism: uncultured Pirellulales bacterium; assembly: GCA_964578395.1. Classification (GTDB taxonomy): domain Bacteria; phylum Planctomycetota; class Phycisphaerae; order Sedimentisphaerales; family SM23-30; genus JAFGBA01. The sequence continues at coordinate 8,185 of CAZOCV010000163.1, read as the reverse complement.
GCGGGGCTACGGCCGCTGGTTGACCGAGCTACGGCCGCTGGTTGGCGGAGCTACGGCCGCTGGTTGGCACAGCTACGGCCGCTGGTTGGCACAGCTACGGCCGCTGGTTGGCGGAGCTACGGCCGCTGGTTGGCGAAAATGAACCGCTGGATTATCCCGCTGGTATTGTGGTTGGCAGCGCTAAGGCTCAGGCGGCATTATCAGCAGTAATAACACCGCACGGAAACGTTATATATTAATAAGGTTTCCGGCTTCGTCTTCCGGCTTCGTTAATAACTTCGCCGTGATAAATCGACTACGCCGTGACAGGTTCTGGTCTCGCCCACCATGCAGCGACCAACGGGAGCGGGTTAGCGACACAGCGCCAAACAGTAAGCCCCTTTGGGGCCGCGGCGAACTAAAAGGGTCTTCGACCCTCCAGCCTTTGGCTGGATGCTCACGCCGGCGGGGGCATGGCACCCGGTGTTTTAATTTAGCTGCGATGCGTTTCAATTTAGCCACAGATCGCGCTGATGAACACTGATCTTAATTTCAAATCTGTGCGAATCTGTGGCTAATTCTTTATAGCCCATCCGTTCCCGGCCAAGATTTCATTTCGCCAGGAGCGGCTTTAATGTCAGAATCTTGGGCGAGACGCCCAAGCCACTTGGGTATGGAGTTCAAGCTTTAGCTTGGCCGTTTTGGGTGAGCGAACGACGAGGGCAAACGGCCGGCCTGAAGGCTGAACTCCGAACGTGTCTCGCCCACCATGCAGCGACCAACGGGAGCGGGTATGCGACACAGCGCCCGCGGCGTTAAAACAGCCCGCGGCTGTCTCGCCCACGAAGCAGGCGGCAACGACGCCGGGTGAGCGGCACAAAGCTCGCGGCGTTAAAACAGCCTTTGGCTGGCCGTATGCTCAAAGCCTTTATAAAACTTCCTGCGGAGGGTTTTCTGTTGCCTGCCGGGGGCAAAGGTTTCATTATAAAGGCATGGTTGAGGATGCAAACGTTTGGCAACAGCGGCCCGGCAGCCGGATAAATCCGCTAACCCTTATACTGGCGGCGGCGACGATGGCGGGCATCATTATGGCGGATGCTCTGGCGGAGTTTGCCGGATGGGCGCGGCTGGTTTTTGCGGCGGCGGGTGTGATTATTCTGGCGGGAGGGTTTTCGGCATGGCGGCGGGGAAATTCTCGACGTTTGTTTTACTGGCAAAACGGCCTGCTGGCGGCGTTACTGTTCCTGCTGGGAGCGGGGCGAATGTATCTGGCGGCCGGCCAAGTTCCGGCCGATCATATTGTTCGCTGTGCGACCGATACGCCGGCACTGGCGACACTGGAAGGGCACATCATTACAGAGCCGCGTATCTTGAAGCCGGAAGGCGACTTCGCCCGCCATGATTTTTTACATCAGCCGGGCACATGGTTCCGCATGGATTGTATTTGCGGACAGGGGCCAGAGGGATTTGTGCCGCTATCGGGCCAGGTGAGCGTGTATGTGCGGCAGCCGGCGCTGCACCTGGAATGCGGGCAAAGAGTGCGGCTGGACGGGGAAATATCCATGCGGCACGGGGCGGATAATCCCGGTTCACATAGTACGGCTTCGAACCGCCGCCGGGCGGATTTCAGCGTGATATGCACAGTACCGGTGAGCGAAGCGATTGTGATTATACCGGAAAAGCAAAACAGACCGCAAAGCGGAAACTGGCAGGCACTTCTGCGGCAGCGATTGCTGCTGGCGCTGAGCGATGAACATGAGGAGAATCCCGGTTCGGTTAAAAGCGATCAGCAGGCGTTTCTGGCGGCGTTGCTGGTGGGCGACCGGTCCGGCCTGAGCCCGGCCTTACAGGAAACGTTCATCCGGGCGGGGACGCTGCATTTTCTGGCGATTTCGGGATTGAATATCGCCCTGGTAACGGCGTTCGGCTGGGGGCTGGGATGGCTTTTGCGTCTTGACCGCCGCGGGCAGGCGCTATTGGCTCTGGCGGCGACCGTAGTTTACGTGGCGCTGGTTCCCGCTTGTGCGTCAGTGCTGCGGGCGGGGATTATGGGCGGGGTCTTCTGCATCGCCCATCTGGCCCGGCGACGTGCCCATGCCCTGAACCTGCTAAGTATCGCGGCGATTGTTATTGTACTGGCCCAGCCGATGGAACTGTTTAATCCGGGATTTCAATTGTCGTTTGTTGTAGTACTGGGGCTGATTGCCCTGACCGGTTTAATCATGAATTGGCGGAGCGGGCGCGATGAAGATTTGCCGATATTTGAACGTCAGCAGACAACGGGGCAATGGCTGCGGCATCATCTGGCTCTCTGGGCGGGCGGCCTGGCGGCGGCGGGTCTGGCGGCATGGATAACCGCACTGCCGCTGTCGGCGTGGCATTTTAATCGCATTTCGTTTGCGGGAATTCCCGCGACGATGGTTCTGTCTTCGCTGATTACGCTGCTGATGCTGACAAGCTGGCTGGGCGTGCTGACGGGCTGGCTCTGGCCGACGCTGGGAGCGGGGCTGAATGCCGTATCCTGTTTGCTGGCGGATGCGACGCTGGCGATTAATGAATGCTTCGCCCGGCCGGACTGGCTCAACCTCAATACCGCCGCGCCGCCGCTGTGGGTAATCATCGTTTATTACGTTTTGCTGGGCTTGTGCGTTTATACCTGGCACCTGCGCCGGGGGCATAAGTGGACGACGGCGGCGTTTGTCGTGGTGCTGGCGGGATTCCTTTTAGCGCTGCCGCTGCGGAAAATCAATGGGGCCAAAGGGCCGGTGCTGCATGTTCTGAGTGTGGGCGATGGCTGCGCGGCCGTATTGGAGACGGAATCGACAACCATTCTCTATGATGTCGGCAGCCTGAACCGTTCGCAGGCCGGATTAAAAATCGTCGTGCCGTTTTTACGCCAGCGCGGCATTAACCGCATTGATGCGCTATTCATTTCGCATGATAACCTGGACCATTTCAACGGCGTGCTGGATGTGTGCCGCCTGCTGACGGTGGAGAAGGTTTACCTGTCGCCGTTGTTTCTGGAACACGCCCGAAAATCATCTTCCAACAGCGCTGAAAACATTTTGCTCGATGGCTTGCAGTCGCTAGGCGTGCCGGTCGAAACAATCGCCGCCGGGGAGTCGCTCACCTGGCGACAGGATGATCTGGCGGCTTGCATTTACTGGCCGCCGCCGCAGCCGGCTATGGAACTGGATGATAACAACAGTTCGCTGGCCGTGCGGTTCACGACCAGGCACGGCTCCATATTGCTGTGCGGCGATGTGGAGGATGTCGCCCGCCAGGCTCTGCTGGCGCAGGATGGTGATCAGCTCCGGAGCGATGTATTGCTCTTGCCCCATCATGGCTCCGTACATCATTACGATAATCTGGCGGCGTTTGTCGCCGCCGCCGACCCGGCGCTGGTCCTCAATTCCACCGGACCCGTTCCTGCTGAGCAGCAAGCCGCCCTGACCCGGCTGCTCTCCGGCCGCCAATTCTTCAGTACCGACCGCTGCGGCCAAATCTCCATTGAAATGACCGCCACAGGGCCAACGGCCTCCAGCCAACGATATGGCCCGCAATGAGAATCGCGGGTTCTTGCATAACAAGTGCCCTGCGTGAAGAACCCAGGGTTTTCACCCTGGGCTTTTTTTTATAACATGTCTCGCTGTGTGGCAGCCTCCAACGGAAGCGGGTTTGGAGTTCAAGCTTCAGGGCGTGTTGCCCAAAGGGTAGCGGTGACGCGGGCATCCTGCCCGCGTGCCTTTTTCGCGTCACAAACACGGTTGGCGGTTCGGAAAATCGAGGGCAAGATGCCCTCGTCACGTTTGGGCAACACGCCCTTCAGCTTGGCCGTTTATGATGTGCGGCTTGACCATCAGAATCTTGGGCGAGACGCCCAAGCCACTTCAAGCGGAAAATGGACCTCCGGGGCCTTTAGATTTCCGGCACAACTTCCGGATATACCTGGCCGGTGGCGCTAATGCGGAAGATATACACCCGCCCCGGCCGCAGCCGGGTATAGGTAACGTTGCCGTAGATGGCCTCGATATCATACTGACGGAGTTTGCCGGGGTTGTTGGCCAGGTCCCAGATAGCGTCCCAGAACTCCCGCCGCTGCTCGACGGGGAGTTCCGCCAGCAGGCTCTCGTACCGACGCGGCGGCGCGGCCGGCTCCTCGATAGCAAACCCCGCCGCCGGCGGCATCATCTCGCCATACACCCGCCGCCAGAGATACAGGCTTTTCTTTTGCCCATCCATCACCATCTTATCGCCGAACTTCACAATCAGGGCGTCGAAGTGAATGATATCGCCCTCCACGGTGTATTCCTGCTCCAGCACGATTTTAAGCTCATCCTCGCGGTCGGTCTCGACGAACTTCAGCGTCGTTTCCTTGATGCGACCCTGCTCATCTTTGGTCTGCCGGATAACCTTGGCGTAACCGATTTTGCCCGCGTCGGTCAGGTTGGTAATCGCCTGCTTGAGTTTGACATTCTCCCAGAGCAGCTCCTGCACCGCCGTACCGCCCCGGTAGATGCCGATGGCCAACAGGACAAACCCCGCCGCCAACGGCAGCCAAATCACCGCCTTGGGCACACCAGCCAGAAACGCCCAGAATCCTTTCTTGTTGCTCATGGCTCTATTATGACCTTAATTCATCATCGGGCCAACACTAATTTTGCCCCTCTTTGGCATGTATAAACCCGGATGCTGACATGACTTTCCGGAAAAGAGCCTCAGCCCCCGCGACGCAGAATCGGTTAACTGCTTTTCCAGCGGTGGCCGCAATCATTACATTGCCAGCGCGGCATTCGCCAATAACCCACTAACAATAACACAAACATTAAGCCACACGTCGTGAGAAATCCTAAAATCAGCGCCGCCAGTAAAATTGTAAAAAGGGCCGCAAGCAATGTCGGCCAGGTAAATCGCCGCCGTTGCACGTGTTCCGATTGACACTTCGGGCATTTCGGCGGCTCATCCTCAACCCGTGCGGTAACCTCGACCACATGTTCATCCCGGGATTGCAGAATTTCCTGCGCCCGGCTGACATCCGCCTCATTAACCTGCAGCCTTATCCCACCGGTTGCCACGCTATAATGCCAGAACCAGTTGGTTGTATTCTCATCCAGCAGCGTGCTGTCAATGCCTTCGGCTTCCAGTTTGGCCTGGGCAATGTGGGCCAGCGCCGTCTGGTCGTAATGAGCAATGGTTGTCAGCGACATATCCATGCCTCCTGCATTTATTTCTGGTCCTCAACAATAACGGCCGTGCCGTAAGCGAGAATTTCGGCCGCACATTGCATCACTTCAGTAGTGCTGAAGCGGATGCCGATGATGGCGTTGGCCCCAAGGCTCTGGGCGTGTTCGGTCAAGCGGTCGAGGGCCTGCTCGCGGGATTCGGCCATAAGCTTGGTATAGTCATTAATCTCACCGCCGGCGATATTGCGCAGGCCGGCCATAATATCCCGGCCGATATTGCGGGCGCGAATGGTATTGCCCCGCACCAGCCCCAGTTGCCGGATAATTCGTTTGCCTTCGATGCGGTCCGTGGTGCTCAGTTCCATAAGTTACCTCCTGACATCCTTATACCGCTCATGCCCGCGAAAGTAAAGCCGCTCCCGCACGATCGACACCAGCAGCACGGCCAGCGCCGCCACCAGCATCAGCAGGCCGATCTTAAGCCCCAGGCCCAGGCTTTCGCTGCGAATCAGCCCTTCGATAAGCTTGAATCCGCCAAACATCAGCAGCAGTATCGCCGCCACGCTAAGCAGAATCCAGCCCGCCCCCCGCTCGATGCGGCGGTAGATGTTGTGCCAGTAATGGTCTATTAGCCGGTCTTCCGGCGTGGGCAGGCTCATATCATCGGTAATCCGCTGAATGCGGCTAAGCTGCTCGAACTCCGCTTGGCACGCCGGGCAGCTTTCCAGATGCTCCCGGAAGGCTTTTTCCTGGGCCTGGTCCAGTTCCCCATCCAGACAGCCCATCATCAGGTCCTGATACTTTTCACAGGTCATACGCATGACCTCCTCTGATTTACGTGGTCCAATTGTTCCGCCAGTCGGCGGCGGGCGTGATACAAACGACTCATCACGCTGCCCTTGCTGCAATGCAGGCACTGGGCGATATGCTCATACGAAAGGTGCTGGAAGTGCCGCAGGATAATAATCTCGCGGTGGTTGGGGCTGAGCTTGTCTATCGCCCGCCAGACGCTTTGCATCAGTTCCGTCCGCTCCATATCCGAGCCGGGCCGGTCTTCGGCCGGGTCTTCATGCTCGGTAAAGATAAAACCCTCCGCCTGCACCGCCGGCCGGCACTTCCGCCGCCGCAGGTGCGAGAGGCACAGGTTCCGCAATATCTGATAAAACCAGGGGATGAACTTGCGATCCGCCTGCAGGGTATCGAGGTGCGTATAGGCTTTGATAAACGCCTCCTGTGAGAGGTCTTCGGCGTCGGCAGAGTTGCCGACCAGACCCAGGGCGGTGCCGTAGGCCCATGTCATGTAGCGTTTCACAATCACTTCAAACGCTTCGGCTCGCCCCCGGCGACAGTGCTCCAGGGCGGTTAGTTCTGCCTGACCAGGTTGCAGTTCCAAAGTATGGCTCCAACGACCGGCGTCCGCCCCCCGCCCGGCCGCCGCTCCACCAATATAGACGCCCTCCGGCCGGAACTATTCAAAAATTCCCGCACGCCGGACGCTAATAATTGTAAACGCTGATTATACCGCGGGTTAAAACGTATATAAAACCTATTTTTTGCCACGAATTTACACCAATAAACACGAATTTTTTTAATAGAATTCAGAAGCCAGAAGAAAAATAGACATGATTAACAGGATTTACACAGATTTTAGGCTGGTATTTCTTATAATTAGCCGGTATATTGGTGATGAGCCAGTGGGGCCATTTGACCACTGGGAGGAAAATGTTAATCCGGCGCAGAGAGAGATCGGTCTTTCCTTGCGCCGGTTTTTTTGTGGCACGAATAGATTAAGGAGATGGGAAATGAAACAGACATCGTTTATTTTTGTATGTTTATTAACTTGGCCTTCGTTTGTTCTTGCAGACACATTCGGTGCCGGAGCAAATCAATTCACGATTGATTTTGTGGATATTACCTGTGACGCCAGCAGCGCAAATGGTACAAACATTGGTACCGGCAAGCCGGAAGGTTTTATCGATCCCGGTTATGATTATCGTATGGGAGTCTTTGAAATTACTAATGATCAATGGAACAAGTTCGTTAATGCTTACGGTGAAGTAGCCGGAAATCCCTTATCCGCATACGACGAAGGACCGGAATGGACAGATCCGTATGTGCCGGTCAATCGAATAAGTTGGTATGAAGCAGCCCAATTCGTCAACTGGCTTAACATAAGCACTAACCATGCTCCCGCTTATAAGTTCACTGGGACATCGGGACAAAGCGACTACGCTTTCGTTCCTTGGAATACAAACGATACCGGTTATGATCCCGTCAATCCCTATCGTAATCGAAATGCGTATTATGCTTTGCCTACCGAAGATGAATGGGTCAAGGCCGCGTATTGGAACGGCGCGATAATCCAAACCTATTCAACCATCAGCGGAAATAAGCCTGCGGAAAGACGAGACGCCAATTACGGCGAATACGCCCTATTTCCCTGGGATGTCGGCAGCGGGAGCAAAGAAATCAATGGCACCTATGATATGAACGGCAATGTGAATGAATGGATGGAAAACCCGTATTATACGGATGATTATGGCGCCGCATCCCGGCGATGTTATCGCGGGGGTAACTATGTGCGTCCTTATTACAATCTAGTTTCGACGGCACGTTATATTCGAGATGCGGATGTTGAAAGCCCAAGTGCGGGATTCCGTGTGGCGTGCGTTCCTGAGCCGGGTACGTTGGCGTTGCTGGCAATTGGCGGACTGATAGTCAAAAGGCGGCGGTGAAGGAGAGTATTTTGGGGATCCGCGAATCCCGATGAGCATCGGGCCAAGTTTTCCAATAGATGCTAATAAAGCCTTTATCCACAGATTTTTAACTTTACAGGCTCTATGTGTTGCCGATGAACGCATATTTTTTTTGCTTATGTAGAAAAATGATATTGTATGTTAGTTCTGTAGGATAAGCTTAATGCCCATGCGGCCTTAATCATTCGCTTCTTTTTCGTGTCGATTCGTGAAAATTCCCTTCGGGGCTCTCCGCTTCGCTCCGTGTCGTGGCAAAAGAGAGATGCT
>CAZOCV010000162.1:4261-8507 GCA_964578395.1 uncultured Pirellulales bacterium | reverse complement strand
TGGTGGTGTGCATCGCAGGGGGTCCGTTGTCGGGGAATAAATCTTTTTTCGTCAGCCCCAGGGCGTTAAGAATCGCTTCCAGCGTGCAGCCGCCGAAGCAATGAAGTAAAACATTGCCGCCGTCCTGGGTGATAGACAGGCTTGGCGTTTTGTCATCGTGGGACGGGCATTGGCATTGCCATTTACCCGCGCCGGTGGTGCGATATGTTTTTCCTAAAGCTTCCAAAGCCGATAAAATTTTTTGAATCGGTTGTTCATCCATAAACTTAGTTCTAAATATGGGGCGCGCCCATGCCCAGACGCGCCCCCGAAACGGGCCGGGCATCCTGCCCAGCCCGCCGATTGGGTTTATTTTTTGCGATATTGGGCCAGCCGTTTTTCCAAAGCTTCCAAACGTTGCCGCGTGGCTTTGGCTTGCAAGGCGCGGGCTTTTTCCGCTTCGATTTCATCGTAAATATGATCGAGCAGATAATTTTGACGCGAAACGTGAACATCGGTTTTGACATAAGCGGGATACGTTACCGGTCCGACGTCGTATAAGTCGCCGATTTCCGTGATTGTCCGCAGGTCGATTTGACCGGGTTGCTGGGCCAATTCCCAGCGGTCACGCAAAACAGTGAACGAAAAACTATTTCCGACAAGATTGAATTCGCGGACATCTTCGTAGACGTCGCGCCCGTTTTGGGTGTCGGCCAAAAAACATTCATAGAATAAACCGATTTTATCTTCTTTTAGGGTCAGGCCGCCGGTGGAATATCTGCCAAGCAATAAATCGGCGTTGTGATTCATTAGGCAGACGCACATATCAGACCGCTCAAGGTCATCCAAACAATTCTTAAATGCGCCTGGGGCAATACGCTCCCGAAACAGGCCCGCAATCACTGTTTCTTCATTAAAGACCGCCGCGTGGCCGTAAATGGTTGTGGGCTTTGCGCGCGTTTCGGTTGCCGCCTTGCGCGTGCCGCCTGCCATGCCGCGCCGTTCGCGCGAATCGGTATCGGGTTCAAGTCCAGCCCGCCGCGCCGCCGCTAGCAAACTGGAATGGCGTTGCCCTAAACTTAAGCGAACATCCGCCATAATGGTCGTGGTTAGTTCCGATTGAAATTCGTTTTTTTCGGCGGTGGTCATCGTGCCGCCGCGTTTTTCGATTTCAGCCCGTAAAGATTTTTCATAATTGGCAAGCCGTGTTTTTTCGTAAGTAATCCAGCTTTGCAGAGAACGCAGCCCCTGGGCCGCCGACTTGCCTAAAAGTGCTTTTTCCATATTAAGAATTCCTTTCTATTTAATTCCCCAAAACTTTTTTTTGTTTTCGAGATAAAATTCCACCGTCGGGCAATTCCCGCCGTAAACGACAGCCGCTTCCCAGGGTTGAAGCTTGAGTTTATCAGGCCGAAGGATTTCGCGGTTGCCCTTGTGGCTTAGCAGCCAGTAAAACTCCATTACTGCCAGAATGCTTTCTCGTAAAGCTTCAGCATTTTTGATAATATCAAGATTCATTGCCCGCGCGACAGAATCGGCCAGTTCGCAATTTTCGGTAATGACTTCAAGTTCCGTTTGGCGGATTTGGTGCTCAATCTGGGCTTCCGCCTGGGCCAGGGCTTCGTGCCGGTCAACCAGTGATTGCCGAATGATATCTGAGGCAAGCTGGGTTGTGCCGGGGGCCAGTATCCCCGCCTCGACAAGTTGCCTAACAGCCGCCTCTTGTTTGGCCGGGTCATAGCGGTAATCACCGCCATTAAGCCGATTGTCGATTTCCCTTTTTTCGTTTTGTACTTCCGCGCGTTGCTTTTGCAAGTCTAGATAGCGCGGGTCATCGTTAAATGACTTGACCGCCGCTTTCTGCTCCCTTGACAGTCTGCGCATTTCTGGGTCAACTTTGTCTCGATGTAACATATAAACTCGTTTCTTCGGCTTTGCCGATGTATAGGGTTTGCGCCATCGTGGCGCTTATTTATTTTTGACTTTGCGGCCGCGCCGCATTCTTCGCCGTTGGCTTTCGGAAAGAAAGTATTCCGTTCGGCGGACCGAAGCCCGCCAGCCGTCGCGCTCAAGCGATTTTTCCAGCCGCTTAAGAAGTCGCGCGACGGGTTCGCCGTGCCAGCGCGGGAAAATCTTCATGGCCGCGCCCCCCGCAAGGATTGCCACTTCTGCCGGTGGGGGCATCCTGCTTGAATCCATCGCGCCAGTTCATCCGCGCGCCAGCGTGTGCATCCGCCAATCTTGACAGGCATCGGCAGCCGCCCTGTGTTCATAAATTCATAGACGCTTGCCCGTGATATGTTCAGGGCCTGGGCCACTTGGGGGGCAGACATTAACAGCGCGTCGGGGGTGTCGGTTTTCATGCGCGCCCCCTTACATGCAGATTATACAATCCCTGCTTTATGTTTTCGATTTGCTCAGGGGCAAAGCGCCGGATAATCCCGATGCGTTCGGTGGGTTTAATCCTGAATTTCCCGATTACATAAGCAATCCGCCCAGGGGGTTCCTGTAGGATTTCAGCGATTTGGCCCACTGTGAATAATGTTTTTTGGTCTTCCATAACACACCTCGTAAAGTAATCATCATCTTCACGGGCGATTATGTCAGACCGTCCCCGCGCCTAAACTATCGCTAAACGAAAAAAATTGCAGAGAGGTGAAAAAACGGGGATATTGAGCTAAAAACGGGGAAAATATTTTTTATTTTTTTATCGCGCTAAACTATCGCTAAACTAAATTGATAGATTTATCAATCTCTTGAGCGATTCAATTTTCTGCTATCGGTCTTAATTTCGATTTTATCTTTTAGCAAGTCTTGGTATTCTTTTGTCCCCTTAAATATATATACACTTTTTTTGCTGATTCGTTTCCCCTTATGTTCTCCAAAAGAATGAAGCTTTCCCTCATCGCACAAGTGAGTTACCCTGCCTGTCGTTACCTCTAAAAGCTCCGCCGCTAATTTCTGGGTAATCCAGTCATCTTCGGAGATAGTTTCCCCCTGGGCTTCCCCAGGCGTGGCCGCTTGCCGGGCCAGTAGTCCCCGATAGTTCGCCTGGGCCTGTTGGTGTTCAATATCAATATCAGATAAAATTTCTTGCATAAAGAGATGGCCCTTTTTTTCAATTTCATCAGCTTCAGAAATAGAGAAGATTTTCTCTTCTTCAGAAAAAGGCGCAAAGAGGGAAAAACTTGCCATAGCGTTAAAATATCCCAAGTCAATATCTTTAATCTCCTCCGCTATTAGATGGTCTTTCAATTTATCATCATCAATAGCGGTTGGCATTAATGTAAGAGGATCGTCCAACACTTCATATACACGGGTAAAAAAATCTTCGGCTACAGAAAGTGCAGAAGCGTAGCCACTTGGCGAAGAAAAAAAGCCATTGAAATATTTAGGAAAATGCGCTGGACTTAAATTTGAATATTGATATTTTCGTTTAGGCCATATATCAGAAGGTTTTTCCCCGAAAGACACCGGTTTTTGATATGATAGGAGCGAATGAAGTTTTTCTCTAAACCATTTAAGTGCATAATAGCTATTAAAAACCATTTTAGTATAGTGTGTGTCCATATAAGCGGCCATTTCGGCGTTGTGTGTATCCGTGTTGTAAGGCCGCGCCTCCTCATGTTGTTCCCTAGAAGTTGATTTAATTTTTATATAGTCCCAGATAATATTTTCTATTATTATCCATGAGCTGGTAAAAGCCTTTTTTGTATAAAATGCCACTTGTTCAATAATATTTGCATTGGGGGAAAGACCGTTGAGAACATAAGCCTTGCATTCCATTTTAGTCAAATCTTTTAGTTCCCCAAAAGTTTTTAGTTCCCAAAAGATTTTATCAAATTTTACCCTTATGTCATTACTATCCCCCCCAGTCTGTTTTGATAATTCCCCCAGCGTTTCCGGTTCTTTTGATTTTGACATGCTTCACCTGCTTACTTCGGGCCGGTCCAGGCCGCAGCAGGCAAGCAGGTGATACGAAGCCCACTACAGCCAGGACCGCTTGGCAGATAGCTAATCCGCCGTCCCGAAAGTCCGATATTATTTAGTTATTTCACGTTCAATTACACTCATAATAAACTGCTTTGTCGTGGTGTCCAGCTTATTCCAGGATTCGACCAGCCGGGCCAGTTCGGGATTTGTTGGGGTGCAGAATTCGTCCAAGACGTTTTCTGTGTCCGATGTAACCCCTTGTGAAATAAGCTGGTTAGGTGAATTCTGGATGGGATTATGAGTCCCCTGCTCTACCGCTGAGCTACAGGCCCTG
>CAZOCV010000162.1:0-4251 GCA_964578395.1 uncultured Pirellulales bacterium | reverse complement strand
GCCGCCCCCAGGCTTTTGGCCACAAGGGGTTATGTTTTTTCAGGCCGCCGCAGGGGGGTCGCCCCGGCGAGGTAAACCTGATTTGGGCTATAATAAGGCAATACACAGCAGCGGTCAATGGTCTGAAACGGGGTTGTAACTAATTTAACCCCTTTTTTTAGCGGCCTGAAGGTGGGGAAGGGTATAAGTACGGCCTGTAGGTAAAAAATGTGTTAAAGTCGCCCCCATAGTAGTCCGATACAACTCTTAACCTGCATATTTTTGGATGAAAGGTCGGGAGCAGCAAGAGGTTGCTGCCGGATATGCAGAAAAACCTTAACAGGTCGGGAGTTGTATGAAGTATGACTTGCACCTATAACCTCCGGGTGCAACGTTTGCATAGGGCGGCCAGCCGAGATTTGTCATTCCCGTGCCGATAATTTTCCGTCGGACAATCTGTCATACAGAGTTGTCGTAAAAATCGGTTCAGGAAACTTCGGCGGCAGCGGTCGGCGCAGTGGCCAGGGTTTGTCCTGATATAGCGATTTTAAGCTGCCCAAAACGTCACATCAAGGCGGCCGCCCCTTTTTTGACCTGTTGTTTCGCGGCCGGAATGTTTGTTCCGGTTATGCGATGGGATAAGGAGCTATGCACAAACAACTTGGAGAAATCTCGCAGCGGCCCATCATGAATGGCGGGGATGCTGATTATGTATCTCTTAAAGCCGGAAAGGCCGGGCAAAATCAGAGTAATATATATATTGGATTGTTTTTCTGGTTAACTATTATGGCCGCAAGCGTGGTCTATGGCTGGTGTTTTCGGGAACACGAAAGCGTAAATACGATAAATATGCCGCGGCCGCTGCTGGTGTATGTATTATGCTGGGGCGGGATGGCGTTTAATGCGTTCATCTTTCGCTGGGTGTGCCGGTTCTGGTGGCTGACTCTGGGTGGGATGATGCTGTTATTATTGGTGACGGGGTGTGCATCGCTGTCACCTTCGTCGCCGGAACAAATAAAAGCATTCTGCCAGGCGGCGGAAGCGGTAAGACATGAGGACATCGCCACGGTTACCGGCGGGCAGGCTGCCGGACCGTATCGACTTATTGCCGGGGATTTGCTGGAGGTGCATTTACCGAGTTTGATGGATGGCGCGGGGGCGGCGATGGTGAAAACGGAAGCCGGAGCAACCGTGATGCATTTATGCCGCGTCAATGAGGCCGGCGTGATTACGCTGCCGCTGGCGGGAGACATCGCGGCAGCGGGAAAAACCCTCAAGGAAACAGAAACGCTTATTGAGCAGGCGGTCTATCCCCGCTATTTTCTCCATCGGCCGACGATTGTCGTTACGGTGCGGACCTATTATTCCCAAAAAGTCACCGTTGTCGGGGCGGTGCAGCAGTCGGGCGTGTATGAGCTGCATCACGATGAAATGACCCTGGTGGGGGCCATATCGCGGGCGGGGGGATTGACGCCGGATGGCGCAGCGGAAATCCGCATACGCCGGTCGGCGGAAAACAGCCGCGAAGATATTATGCGTGCGTTCTGCCATGATGGTAAAAGTATTCCGACGCTGATGCTGCGGGGCGGTGATATTGTTGATGTGGATCCGGCCGAAATGCGCCGGGTGACGGTGTTGGGCCTGGTGCGTCGGCCGGGAGTGTTTTCCTGGCGCGTCGATCAGATGTACAACGTGATGCACGCGCTGGCGGACGCCGGCGGTGTGGATCCCATCGCCGCCCCGGAATATGTGCGTATTTCCCGAATTCTTCCTGACGGCCGGAACCTGGAGGCCGTCGTGCGTATGAATGATAACGATTCCTCGACGCTGACGTCGATAGCTTTGCAAACGGGCGATGTGGTGTGTGTGGATCAAACGCCCATGACCCAGGTTCGCCTGTTTCTCAACAACGTGCTCAATATCGCCGCCGGCGTTGATTTGCGGACGGGATACCGTTAACCGAAATTTCGAGGTGAATGATGTTTCAGCCCGGCGCTATTTTACCCGGTCCCATGCCCTCCGGCGGGCTGGATCTGCGCGGGGTGCTGGAAATGGCGGAGAGCCTGGTGCGTACGGCCTGGCGCCGACGCCGGCTGGTTTTGCTGCTGCTGGCGTTAGGTCCGGCGGGGGCCGCGCTCTATCTGTGCCAGGCGACGCCGCAATACGCCGGCAGCGCCCGGCTGTACGTCGAAGCTAAGGGTCCGAAAATCATTACCGAGCAGGAGGGGGTGCTCACGCAAGCCAAGAATTATGTTCACACCCAGGCGGAATTGATAAAATCCTCATCGATACTGCAATCCGTCGTCGATGATCCCGCACTGGCCAGGCTGGATTTTTTCGCCGGGGCGGCGGATAAAATCAAACGGCTTAAAAACGCCATGAGTGTTTCGGTGGGGCGTAACGATGAAATCATCAGCGTTACTCTGCGCGCCGAAAAAGCCGCCGAGGCGGAACTTTTGGTCGATCGCATCGTGAAAGCGTATATTGCCTATCACACCACGTGCAAAAAGAATACGGCAACGGATGTTTTGCGCCTGCTGCAGCAGGAAAAGACGCAGTGCGAAACCGATTTAAGGCAAAAACTTCAGGACATCGTTAATTTTAACCAGCATCACGATATCTGTAATTTGAGTGAAGATAATTTGTCGATGGAGTGGCAGCGATTATCCAAATTTTCCTCGGCCATAACGCAAGCACAACTGGATATGGTGCAGGCGCAAACGGAATATGACCGCCTGGAAGATGCGCTGATGGATCCCAACCAGGCGACTGTCTATCTGGATTCGCTGCGCAGCCAGGGACGCTATATGATGCCGGGCAGCATGGAATTGCGGCTGGCCGAGGAGTTGGAGACGTTATATCAACAACGGCGCAGCCTGCGGCGGGAGTGCACCCCGGAGCATCCGGCTCTTCGCGAGATTGACGCGCTGGTCACCCAAGCAGAAATGCAACTGCAGCAGGTCAAACGTGATATTATTGCCGGAGCGGTAAACGCGGCGCTGCGCCATCTGCAACAGGCGCAGGGGGTTTCGGCCGCCCTGAAAACGGAAGTGGAGCAGCAGCGGCAGGACGTTCGCAAGAAGCAGGAACACACGGCACAGTGGACCATGCTGCAGTCGGAGGTCAAACGGCTGGAACGCGCCTGCGACATTCTGGACGGCCGCATCAAGGAAATGGACCTGACGGAAG
This sequence comes from uncultured Pirellulales bacterium, assembly GCA_964578395.1. Classification (GTDB taxonomy): domain Bacteria; phylum Planctomycetota; class Phycisphaerae; order Sedimentisphaerales; family SM23-30; genus JAFGBA01. Next base: position 1,083 of record CAZOCV010000162.1, on the reverse strand, counting down.
AAGCGGGTGTTTACAACATTACCATTGTAGAGCCGGCCCAAGCCGGAATCGGTCCTGTTTCGCCCAACCGCTTGATGATTATGGCGGGCGGCAGCATGCTGGGGCTGATGATGGCCATCGGCCTGATTGTCCTCCTGGATTTCACGGACGGCCGTTTGCGACGGGCGGACGATGTGGTGAATTTATTGCGGACACCGCTTTTGGGAGCATTGCCCAAACTGGCGGATCACACGCCTTTGCCGCGCCTGGGCCAATGGGTGCGCCTGGAAGAACAATCACTGTTCACGCAAACGATAAAGGAGATTCGTGCCGCCCTGATGTACGACCGGCGGCGGGTTCCTTTCCGCACGGTGCTGATAACGTCGCCCGGCGAGGGCGAGGGCAAGAGTATTTTCGCCTCCAACCTGGCGTTGGCGCTGACTCAGGGAAATAAACGCGTACTGCTGGTGGATGCCCAGGGCAAAAATCCGGTATGTCATGATATTTTCCTGCATGTAAATCAACAAGGGCTTCGTTCCGTGCTGGAAGAGGGCGTTGATCCGATTAATCTGGTGCAGCCGACGCCTTGCCCGCGTCTGGAGGTGCTTACTCACGGGCCGAAGACCTCGGTGTGGTCGGAATTGCTGGAGTCTCCGCGGTTTAGCCAATTTCTGGCGAAGATGCGTCTTCGATATGATTATGTGATTATCGACGGTCCGGCGGCGTCGCCGGGTGCGGAAGCCGCCATTCTGGCCGCGGGGGTGGATGCGGCTCTGGTCGTGCTGCATGCCGGCAAAACCACCCGTCAGGCGTGCCGCCGCCTGGCCCAGCGTTTCGGCCACATGCAAATCCATATGCTTGGCGCGGTGATGAACGCCCTGGATGGCCGGCGGCATTATTTTGAGTATTCCCATCCCGTTGCGGCCACTTCCGCACGGGTAAATCAGCCGATGCCGATGCGTTCTGCGGTGGCTGCGGCTCCATCCTCAGTATCTGTTCCTTCTGAGGCGAGATTTTCCGCCCCAATGCCAATTATGCCTGCGGCCGTAAGCGATGAATTTAGCTCCACGGTATGTACTACCGGCATGAACAGCCCGGTTTCGG
>CAZOCV010000161.1:0-8640 GCA_964578395.1 uncultured Pirellulales bacterium | reverse complement strand
GTCATGTTTCCCCTACAGAAGCGGCGGCGTTCCCCTTAGACGCCGCCGTTTTTATGGTTCATAGCTCGCCCATCATGCAGCGACCAGCGGAAGCAGTTGGGAGTTCAAGCTTTAGCTTGGCCGTTTTCGATGGTCGGACGACGAGGGCAAACGGCCAGCCTGAAGGCTGAACTCCCAACGGGCGGACTACCAACAGACATGCTCACGCCAGCGTGAGCATGGCCCCCGGCGCGGGCAGGGATGCCCGCGTCACGATGACGCCCAGTACGGGCAGGGATGCCCGGCGTTACGATGGCGGGCACGGCCCGCCCTACTCATGTCTCGCCCACGAAGCAGCGACCAACGGGAGCGGGTTAGTTACAGAATGCTCGCGGCGATCCGGTCCAGCCTTTGGCTGGCAGCGACCAACGGGAGCGAGTTAGTTACAGAACGCTCGCGGCGATCCGGTCCAGCCCTTGGCTGGCTGGCGGGGGAATCTTCTTGTCCTGGGCGGCGGGAATTTTGTATAATGGACGCCGTTAGGAGATAAAGCATGTATTACCACCGTTTATGGGGGAAGGTTCAAGTCACTCTATGTTTGGTTCTGGCAGCGCTTTTGGCGGTTGCCCCGGCGGCCTCGGCGGCCAATACCGGCGTTCCCGTCGGCTCATCGAGCCTTATCAGCGAACTTGATTACAGCGACACCTATACCGGCACGGCCGTCGGCGGCATCCCCGGCAGGGAATGGGGCATCTATCCGCTCCCGGCGGAGGGCCTCAATGTCGAGGCTGTTTACGGTCATCCCGCCCGGCAGTGGACCGCTGCGCAGTTTTCCATCAATAACGATACGAATCCCTTTACCGTCTATAATCCGTATCCCGGCTCCAGCGGGGCCGGCTCGGCGACGGGGATGACGCAGTCGGCTCCCAGCGGCGACTGGAGCATCGCCTACGGCCTGCGCGATGATTTCGTCGTGCAGACGGATGCCGTGCTGTGCAACGACCGCATAGATATCTGGATATCCGCCAGCGACAGCTTTTTCGATCCCCAGGCGCTGGCGGTGTTCTTTCGCGGCAGCGATACGACGCAGCCCTATCCCGGCATCGGCATCTATCACAACGGCGAATACAACAGCGGCCTGACGGCGACAGCACCGATGGCCCAGTGGCATAACGTGGCGGTCCGCTTTATGCTCGATGATAACATGCTCGAGATCTTTACCGATGAGATTTCGCTGGGCGTCGTTGACCTGGCAGCGCTTCTGCCCGATGCCAATTTTTCCCCTGCCCGCGTCGGCGTCGGCGGCTTTACCTCTCCGAATAATGCGCTATGGATGGATAATTTTCAGGTTGGCGCCCCCCTGCCGGACCCCGAGACGGTCAGTCTCAATTATGCCGCCGGGCCGGGCGGAAGCCTTAGCGGGGATACCGCGCAGGTGATTGCCTTTGGCGGTGATGGCGCTGCTGTTACGGCCGTCCCCGACCTCGGCTACCGCTTTGTGGACTGGAGCGATGGTCGGATGGATAATCCGCGCACGGACACCAACGTAAGGGACAATATAAATGTAACGGCCAGCTTTTCCGATACCTTCAATCTCGAATATACCGCCGGGCCGGAGGGCAGTCTGGCCGGAGATGCCGCGCAAATAGTCAGTTACGGCGGCGATGGCACGGCGGTCCAGGCGGTTCCGGATGCCGGGTTCTTCTTTGTATGCTGGAGCGATGGGTCCACCGACAATCCGCGTACGGATACGAATGTGACGGCCAATGTCGAAGTGGCGGCGATCTTTGCCGGCAGCTTTACGCAATGCGGGGCATGGGGCCATTTGTCCGGCGACCTGAATCAGAACTGTTATGTCAACTTCAGCGATTTCGCCCAACTGGCCGGCCTGTGGCTTGGGGCAGATCTGGCGGGGGATTTAAACGGGGACCTCAGCGTCAATACGGGCGATCTGGCCGTTTTCGCCGGCGACTGGCTGGGATGCACCATGCCCTACAGGCCCGGCTGCGTTCCGGCACAGCGGCAGCTTCGCTGCGAATATATGGTTAATCCTCTGGGGATCGATGTCGTCAAGCCGCGGCTGAGTTGGGTTTTCCCGTCCAGCCTGCGCGGGCAAAAGCAAACGGCCTATCGCGTGGTTGTCGCCAGCACTCCTGACAAGCTCACCGCCGCCGACTACGATCTCTGGGACAGCGGCAAGGTGGTTTCCGCCCAGTCGGTCAATGTCGAGTACGATGGCGCTGCACTAGCCTCAAAGATGCGCTGTTACTGGAAGGTCGGCGTCTGGGACAAAGACGATCAGCTTTCCTGGAGCCAACCGGCGCTGTGGTCAATGGGCCTGCTGGATACAACGGACTGGCAGGGGCAGTGGATATCCGATCCCGACCAGGCCAACAGCAGTTCGCATAATGGTTATCATAGTGAATTTGCTTCTTCAGCGAATGTCGCCAAGTGGGTGGCGGTGGATTTAGGCACAGCGCAGGAAATCGATGCCGTGCAGCTCTGGCCGGCGCGGCCTTATAACTGGTCGCCGGATACGCCGGGCTTTTTGTTTCCGGTGCGTTTCAAGGTAGAAACCGCCCTCAATGCTGACTTCTCCGATGCCCAGGTGGTTTACGATCACACCGGCAGCGATGTGCCCAATCCGGGAACCGATGCGCCGATTTACAGCTTTTCCGCGGTTACCGCCCGGCATGTTCGCTTGACCGTGACGAAGCTGGCCCTGCGCGACGGCAGCAGCTACGGTTTTGCCCTGGCGGAGATGTACGTTTTAGCCGATGGCAGTAACGTCGCCGAAGGAGCGGCCGCAACGGCGTTGGATTCGATAGAGTACGCCGGCTGGTCGATAACCAAGCTTACGGATGGGCGGCTGTATCCCGATCCCGGCGGCTATTTAACCGCCATGTTGCGTAAGGAGTTTACCCTAAGCCAGCCTATCAAGAAGGCGACGTTGTACGCCACCGCTTTGGGACTGTATGAACTTTACCTTAACGGTCAGCGCGTCGGCGACCATGTGCTGGCGCCGGAGTGGACGCTTTATAGCAAACGCGTCCAATACCAGACGTATGATGTGACGGAGATGGTGGTTTCCGGCGGCAACGCCCTGGGCGCTCTGGTCGGCGGCGGCTGGTACACCGGTCGCATTGCCGGCAGTCCCGGCCTGGTTCCGCGTTTGCTGGTTCGTCTGGATGTGGAGTTTTTGAACGGTCAGACGCAGACGATTGTGTCGGACGGTACGTGGCGGTCCACCATTAATGGGCCTGTTCGTTCTTGCGATATTTGGGATGGCGAAACCTATGATGCGCAGTTGGAAAAGCCGGGCTGGGACGCCGCCGGTTTTGACGACAGCGAATGGTCCGCCGTTCAAGCCGATGCCCTTGGCGATATTGCCGTGGTATGGCAGCGCAATGAGCCGATACGTGTAGTCCGGGAATTCAGCCCGGTCCAGATGACCGAGCCGCAGCCCGGCGTCTATGTCTTCGATATGGGCCAGAACATGGTCGGCTGGTGTCGGCTAACCGTTGAAGGCCCTGCCGGCGCGACAGTAACCCTGCGCCATGCCGAAATGCTCAATGCTGACGGGACCATCTATACCGCCAACCTGCGCTCCGCACTACAAACGGACGCCTATACCAAGCGGACGGGCGACCCGGAAGTTTACGAGCCGCACTTCACGTATCACGGTTTTCGGTATGTCGAGTTGACCGGCCTGGCCAATCCGCCGACGCTGAATTCACTGGTCGGCCGCGCGTTCCATTCCGCTTCGCCGGACGCGGGCTATTTCTCCTGCTCGAACGCCATGCTCAACCAGTTGATGCACAACATCATCTGGACCCAGCGCGGCAACATGCACAGCGTTCCGACCGACTGCCCTCAGCGCGATGAGCGGTATGGTTGGATGGGCGATATCCAGGCGTTCTCGCAGACGGCCGCCTTCAATATGGATATGGCGGGCTTTTTCAGCAAATGGGTGCGGGATATCCGCGACAGCCAGGATGCCGCCGGCCGTTATCCGGATGTGGCTCCCGGTTCACCGGTGGGCACACCGGCCTGGGGCGACGCCGGAACCGTGGTGCCCTGGCGGATGTATCAGAATTACGCCGACACCCGGATGCTTGCCGAACATTTCGATTCCGCGCGCCGCTGGGTGGATTACGTTCGCAGCCAGAATCCCAACCTGCTCTGGCAAAACGCCCGCGGCGGCGATTACAACGATTGGCTTAATGCCGACACGCTCATTCTGAGCGGCTGGCCCGCCAGCGGCGGCTCGGTTCCTAACGAGGTCCTCGCTACGGCGTTCTTTGCTCACTCGACTGAGATTGTGGCCAAGATGGCGGCCGCGCTGGGTCTGACCACAGAAGCAGCCTATTACAGCCAGATGTTCGAGGATATCAAAACCGCGTTCAACACGGCCTACGTATCCGGCGATGGAAGTATTCTCGGTAATACGCAGGCGGGCTATGCCCTGGCGCTGCGATTTGATTTATTGTCGGAGGCTTTGCGACCCTTGGCGGCGGCCAAAATGATCGCCGCATTTGGCCCGTATGATGGCCACCTTTCCACCGGCATCCAGACGTCTCACCAATTGATGCTGGAACTGACGCGCAATGGCTACAACGACGAGGCGTATCAGTTGCTCAACCTGAATACCTGCCCCTCCTGGGGTTACATGATTGCGATGGGCGCGACGACAATCTGGGAGCGCTGGGACGGCTATGTCGCCGGCCGAGGCTTCCAAAACGCCGGCATGAACTCATTTAATCACTGGGCGTTTGGCGCTGTGGGCGAATGGATGTGGCGGCACATCGCCGGCATCAATCCTGATGATGCCCATCCGGGCTATAAACATTTTGTGATTCATCCCCGGCCCGGCGGCGGCCTGACCTGGGCGCGCGGCGAATATAATTCGGTACACGGCCTGATTGTCAGCGACTGGCGAATTGACGCCGATACCGACGATCTTACGCTGAATATCATTGTTCCCGCGAATACGACCGCGACTGTGCATGTCCCTGCGACGGCGTTGTCATCGGTCAGCGAAAGCGGCGTGCCCGCCGATCAGGCCGAGGGCGTAACCTGCCTCGGAATGGAAGACGGCTGTGCGGTTTTCACCGTGGAGTCGGGCTCTTACCATTTTGTCTCGGATTTATGAAGAGAAGGATACAATGTCTTTTTGACAAAATGCAGGAAGTGAAATTAGACACGCAAGTCAGCGGAGAATAACCAGAACCAGCCCCGATAATCACGGAGATACCGCCAGAACGCCCCGATCATCAGACCTGTTGGTGATGTTAATGATTTTCTTTCGAACTGAAAACGTAACTTGATCGATATTCTTTGGGGGTTTGGCCGGTGGCTTTTTTAAACAACCGGTGAAAATAATGATTGTTATCATAGCCGATACGTTTGGCGACCTGGCTGCAGGTCAAACTGGAACACTTCAGTAAGGTTTTGGCCGCCTCCATGCGGACATCTTTCTGATACGTCAAGGGGGTCGTTCGAAAATTCTTTTTAAAAGACTTAATCAGATGCCCTTCGGAAACACAGTTAACCTCCGCTAACGTGCTGATGCTTATTTTCTCCGCATAATGTGAATCAATATAATTTTTTGCGGCCCGGCATGGCGTATCACTTAATGGTTGAGCGTCCTTGCTCTCACAGGTATTGACAATAATAAAATCCAATAAATGAACCAATGATCTGTAGGCGTTAAATTCTCCCAAATCGGTTTTACTCTCCAGAAAATCAATCATTTGCGCTAAAATGGAGATGAACTGGCCGATTTGATCAACGGTGAATTTCTGCCGGTGTCCCTTAAGCCGAATTTCCACTCCTGTATAAAGGGACAGCAACTTTTCAAAAGACAAATCGAGCGATTGGCCCTGATGGGAAATAAAGGAAAACGTCACTTCAGAATACTCAAATTGACCGCTGCGGGTGACAAAATCGTGTTTTTCCCAGGGAGATACGATAACCAGTGCCCCCAGTTCCGCAGGATGAAACTGACCGTCCTGAAGATATGCTCCCGCGGTTTTGGTATAAACGGTGAGATGGTACACATCATGCGTGTGGGCTCCGAGGGTATAGCGTTCGCCATAGACCCGACTTTGATCAATGGCCGCATGGTGGATGACCGGGTAATAACAAATATCTTCATAAAATACGTTGAGCACTTGAGATTTGAGCTTTTCAGGTTTTGTCCGAATATATCTGAACATGACAATATTGTGTAACAAAATGATTGTTTTGTATATTGTTTGACTCTTTTTAAGCAGTATAATGTAATTAAATGACTGATAAAAGCTTTTTTTCTTAAATTATACAAAAATAATTGCCGAAGAAATATTGAAAGAAAGCTTAAATATGTCCAAATACACTACAAGGTTACGACCTTTCGGAGACAGTCATGTCACGCTTAATCAGGATAAGGGGTTGTTGTACCGACGGCAACGTCAAAGTCATGGCGAGCAACGTTACGGAAGGAGATTTAGTTGATGCCAGCATGCCTTTTCAAATTTGGATGTGTAACTAATCCTGTTTATTAACAGAAGGAGAAAATCATGAAGAAATGTTTTGTTTTGGTTATCGTAAGTTTGATTGTTTTGTGTTATGGACAGATGACTCAAGCGGTGACTGTCGTGCAGGATACCTTCACCCAGACAGCGGAACGGGTGGATGAAGCAGCCCTGGATGGAACACGCACCGAGGTTGGCAGTCGTGAGTGGTATAACCGCTCGAACGGCGATTGTTATCGCTTTGATGATCCTGATGGCATTCCCGGCAATGCGGACGATAATATTCGCCGTGCTGAGGGAGGCACCACGATATGGGTGGCGCTGGTGGATTATCTTGCCAATCCGGCCGGCGAAACCATCACCGTCAGCGGCGATTTTTATATGAATGCTGCTACTACCGAGTCACAGCAAGCCGCGCTGGCTCTATTTCCCAGCGGTACGGATATTAGCGGCAATACCATTGTGAAAGTATCGGCCTGCACCTTAGCCGTGCGGATATACAACAACACCCAGACAGTCGGTTACCCTGATGGATATAATGTTGATCTGATATGCCGAAAAAGTGACACAGAGATAGTCCAAACGTATGTTTTGGAACAATCCATTTTTGACAACCTTGATGTGGCATGGCAGCCGATGGTCATGACATATAACACCGCCACAGGCCTACTGAACGCCACCATTAACGGTAATCCGCTGTTTACCAATGTTGATGTTCACTCTATTATTGCCGATTGGACGCCGGATATTGCTTATGCGGGATTCTACCTGCGCGATGAGAACGATAATAACAGGTTCGACAACTTCAAGATTGAATCAGATAATCCCCTGAGTAATCCTCCGACGATGGATGTGGTTCAGAGCGTTGGAACATCCAACGCCGCGCTAAGCTGGATAACCGTTGATACGGTGGCCTGGCGTCCGACGGACGGCCTGATTCCGGCCAATCACGATTTTGATGCCGAATGGGCGCGTTTTCAGGATCCTAACGGTCCCGTGAAATTCGAGTACCTGGTGAACCAGGGCGATGCAGGGCCGACCACGATAGCGGAAGCGACGGCGCTGACGGCCGACTTTGATCTAAGCACCGGCGTGAGCCTGGATTATAACACCCGAGGTCTGGATCCGGCCAGTCTGTATCATTTCACTGCCGGAGTTACCACGCATGCCGGTCCGGATGTGGTTATCCTTGTGGATCGTAATACCGATTTCGTTTGCAGCGCGGTTGACTTTGATATTGCGGCACTGGATATCGCCGACAATTCTTTCCCCGGTCAAAGCATCACCGTTTCCTGCGGGACATTGGCCTGGAATACCTTCCCCGGTGACATGGGAAGTGTGGATCACTATCAGGTAGCGGACAATGATCCCTTCACCCTGCAACAACTGGAAGCTACGGAGCGTGAGCAACTTGTGGCGATTGCCCTGGATTACGAAGCCGGTATGACTCTGGGCGGCATCACCATTATTCCGCAAAGCAGTCAAATCAGGGTCATGGAAGTTTTTGCTCTGCCGGCAACAGGCGGAACACCCTGGGTTGAAACCTCTTGCCAGGCGGGCGTATATCTGAGCGGAGACATCGATAAAGACTGCGATGTTGACCTGGATGATTTTGCGCGGTTGGCGCAAGGCTGGCTCGGATGTAATGATATGTTCAATCCGGCCTGCTGGAACTAAGAGTGATGTATTTGCGTGTTTGACATTGTATGATTACGAATGCTGCTCATGGCTTATAAAAGTGTAAAAGAGCCATGAGCAGCATTCCGGTTTAATCCTGAAGTATTCAGGAAAGGAGAAGTGAAAATGTGTAAGAGGAGTATTGTATTGGCTGTGTGTCTGAGTGCTTTGTTTTTCGGCCAAAGCGCTTTTGCCTATCTGATTGTGGAGGACACCTTTACCCAGAACGAAACCCGGATCGATGGCGGCGTTCTGGATGGGACCTTTACGGAGGTTGGCAACCGTGAATGGTATAACCGTACTAGCCAAGATTGTTATCGCTTTGATGATCCGGATAGTATTCCCGGCAATGCGGACGATAGTGTTTGCCGTGCCGGAGGAAACACTTACACATGGGTCTCGCTGGTGGATTATGTTCCCTCTCCAGCCGGCGAAATCATAACCGTTAGCGGCGATTTTTACCTAAATG
>CAZOCV010000160.1:0-8751 GCA_964578395.1 uncultured Pirellulales bacterium | reverse complement strand
TCGGACGATAAAATGAGTATCACTCTGTGACCAGATGGCCTTGGCGAGTTGCGCCCGAACATTCAGGTCGGGGTCTAGGGGGCCGTCGGAAATGCCGTCGCCGTCCCTATCCGTGTTATTGAGGGGGTCACATACATCACCCCGGCCATCGCCATCGCTATCGAGCTGGTCCGCATTGGGAGTAAAGGGGCAATTATCCGTGACATCCGGCACGCCGTCATTATCGTCATCATCATCGGCCGGATCGCCGAGACCATCATGGTCGTTATCCAATTGATCAAGATAATTGATGCCGCCGTCGGTGTTCATATCCAGACGCGGCGCATTGGCGTGGAAGGGGGCATTATCATAGATATCGATGATTCCGTCTTCGTCACTATCGAGTCGGTCGGTAAACAGTCCGTATATCGCACCTTCGTAGTTGCCAAAAACGATATCAATAAAATTATCACTGCCCGGATTCAATTGTCCTATCGCCAAGCCGCGGCTATCCGTACCGGCTCCGCCCACGATTCCGGCATACTCAAACCGGGGCCGATTCTGGGTATCGACGCCGGTGTTGAGCCAGATATCAACCATGCCTTCCCATGTTGCCGCCGTGCCGCCCATGGCGAAGTCTATTAACCCGTCGCCATTGAGATCGCCTGCGGCGATCGGCATTTGTTCCGTAAAGGTTTCGTGCAAGCGATTATAGGAGTAGGGACGAGTAGAAATATTATTATAATATAAAGGCGTGAAAATGCCGGTTCCATTATTGGCATAAATATAAAAATAGCTGGCGCGGTCTGTAAGCAGCAAGTCATTATCCGTGTCGCCATCAAGATCTGTCAGAGCCAGGCCATAGGCTTGCAGATTAGTTGTGGGAGGGTAATAGGGGGGCTGTTCGGGAACCGGAGTTACATTGGGCGCCGAGAGGATCGTCTCCGCCTGCCAAATGGGTTGGTTTGAACCATCGTTACCCATGTTGCGATAAAGAATGACGTCGGCATTACCGTTATCGGAAGCGGTGATATCTCCGGCCAGCAAATCGATATCGCTATCCCCATCGACATCGCCGGCGGTAACGGCGATAACGTCTGTTCCGGCATCGCCCGCCACGAGACCTTTTTCCACCAGGCCGGTAACGATTTTCTGAAACGTTCCGTTGCCGTTGCCCGGAAACAGGTGCACTTCGCCATCCAGAATGGTCGGTGAGGTTTCTCCCGTAGGGGTGTAGTCCGCGGTCATCGTCAGCACAATATCATCGAAACCGTCGCCGTTAAAATCCGCCACCGCCAGGCCATACGCATTATTATAGGCGCCATTAATAACAATGCCAATATTTGTGAAAGTGCCGTCGCCGACTCCCAGGTAAATATGGACATCACCCTGTGTATCCCCCGAAGCAATGTCGGGGATATTGTCTTCGTTGAAATCGCCCATACCCACCCCCCAGGCGCGCGAGCGGCCGGTCCCCAGCGAGGCCACCTGGCTTTGATTAAATCCGGGCTGTAAAACCGCGCGGGTTTCCGTTCCGGCGCCTAAAAAAACTATTGTGATTAAAAGGAACCACCCCAGTTTTTTGTGGTTGTACATTATAGACCTCTCTGGTTGGAGTTTGAAAAACATATGCAGAAAACAAACGCCGCCTGTCACCCAGGAAAATAATTGTATTAATCTTGCCTGGAGCAGGGAGTCCAAATCTATAGATAATGGACGCCAACTATGATTTTTTGCGTATCAGAAGGCCGCCGATACCCAGCAAAAACAGCGTCGCGGGCTCCGGCACCGCCACAAACTCCCACATGACGCCCGAAGAGCGCATGGAGACATAGGCGTTGAAGTTGGCTTCTTGTGTCACGGTGTAAGTGTCGCCGGCGGTTAATAATACCTCGTGAGCGATTTTCAGCCACTTGCCGTTCGCCCCGAAAATTTCCGTTCCCGGCAGAAAGGGACCCCACAGTTCGGCGATCCAGTTGGTTCCACCCGCATTGCCATCGACATTCAGCCAGGACTGCACACCGCCATCATGGGTGATGTAAAGATTGCATCCATTTACATCCACATTTGTCGAAGAGGGCCAGGTAATATATACATTGTAATAACCCGTTTGTCCGCCATCCAGATTGGTCGTGTAAAGACCGTTGCCGAAATACTGATAGTCGGGCACATCCCAGTTGTCAGCGTTCGTTCCCGGCGTATAAGAGAAAATATACGTGTCCATCACCGGAGCTACGGCATTGCCTCCGAAGGCGCTGCTCGTCGCCAACAGGCCGGCGGCTCCGCTCTGCGTTCCGGTGTAAGACGGCGTGCCAATGCTGCTGAAATTACTGTAGCCTCGGCCGGTCGAATGAGGCTCGACCATGAATGCCGCCTGTACCACCTGTGCACCCAGAAAAAGCAACATGATGCCTAAAACCGTGGACAATCGTGTTTTCATGATAAAAACTCCTTTCCTTGATTGGATAAAATACCCATATTTATTCAAATGATGCCTGCACGGGCAAACACCAACTTTAACTCTAGAGATTGAGCTTGTTATTCAGAGAACATCCATGTCCACTTGGTTAAATAAAGTCCGCGTGGTTTACGCAAACGAGGCTTGATTAATAGGATAGACTAAAATCAGTAAAAAAGAAATGTATTCACTAAGCACATTTCCTCGCTGCCTTTGGCTGCCAACGGACTCCTAAGTATGTTCCATTATAAATCTTCAAAGGATAATAGTCAAATAAATTATGACAAGACGCTAACTTTGCAGAAGGGCAATCATTGACAGGATGTGCATATCTATAATTTCTTTATAATTCTTGAGTTATGCTTATATATGGATTTATTACCAGTCCTCCCCAAGCTTTTTGATATGGAGTAAAGAGATTCTTGGTCCCTGGATAGCGCAAACCCGGAAAGCAAAAGCCTATATTTATTACAAATTAAGCAGCCACTGCAGGTTAATCTCCATCAAATCCTTCAAATCCACTCTGCCGGACTGATCCTTATCACATGCCGCACACCAGGTATTTGTGGTGTTGCAGGGTTCCGCCAGCCAAAGCGCGGCGAAGTGTAATAAATCATGCATATCCACCAGGTGATCACAATTAAAATCCGGCGGGATTTCCCGCAGCAGCGTATTACTGATGCTCAACAACAGAGACGAATTGTCAAGAGTATCTCCCGCCAGTTCCCAAATGGCGATTCCGCCGAAATCATTTTCGACAACAAATGTGGTTTTTTGGCCGATGGTCGCAGGGCTGTTGAAATTGATGCCCGCTACTTCATCCACATCGGCTTCAGGCTGGTACGCAGCAACGATGTCACGGTAAAGCATGTAGGAACCATCCTCTCCCCGCCCGTAGAAAGGAACACCCAGCACGATTTGATTTTTATAAAATCCGCGTCCCTCCCAATGTGCCAACGCCGTTACAGCATCATCGTACGCGGAATGCGGCGTTCCCATATCATAGGCCATAACGTTGAGCCAATCCACATCATCAACGGCGGCGGCATTCAATTCCTGCCCCAGGGCCATTACCGCAACACTTAAGGTTAAACCATACGTCGATAATGCGGTTTTTAATTCGGTAACCAGTTGTAAATAATTAGCCCGATCCGTCTCGGTCAATATCGGTTCCCAATCAAGATCCACGCCGTCAAAGCCATACGTCCGGCAATATTCAGTTATGTTGGCAATGAATGCCTGCCGGGTTTCGGGATGGGCGGCAACCGCCGAAAAATGCTGCGATAAGCCCCAGCCGCCAACACAAATCAGAACCTTTATTTCATGGGAATGGGCTGCGGCGGTGAGATCGGATTGATGAACTTCATTAATCTGAGTTTCATCCAGGCCTCCGTCAGCTTCCGGGGCGAGAGAAAAATAAACTATGTGGGTCAAAGACTCAAAAGGTATTTCATGCACAGGCAGACGCCAGGCATGGTAATCAGGGTAATATCCCACTACACGTTTTGTGCAATAAAATTCATTTGCAGCGGCCTGACAGCCTGAAGGCGTCATTCCCAGACAAGTGAACAGAGCGGGTAAAAAAATCCGCAACCATGGCTTGACCAACATACCAATTTTCCGAATCATTTGTCAACGTGAGAATAATTTATGGCGCCGGCTGCGCCGCGTAAGCTTTGTCGGGTGATGTGGTCTTGAGGCTGTTGGCGACAATCTTGGCTTCCAGGCAAAGCAGGGCGGCCTGTAACTGCGGGTCACTGGCCAGGACCGTATCGGCGGTGAACGCCGGGTGATCGTCCTCAGTTTTCTGATAGAGGACGGCGGCGTCGTTGCGGGTTTCGTATAAATTTTCGAACTGATCGATCGTCAGTTCCACCTCGATATCAGGCATGACGCCATAGTCGGCATCCGGCAGGGCGTCGATGTCGCGGTGGACGCGGCGGCCGCCGGGCAGATAGTAGTACGCAATGGTCAGTTTCATTTCCGCGTTGTTGTTGCGGAAATTCTGAATGGTCTGCACGCTGCCTTTGCCAAAGCTTCGCGAGCCAACCAGCACCGCGCGATGATGGTCTTTCAGCGCCCCGGCGACGATTTCCGAAGCGCTGGCCGAAGTGCCGTCAATCAGGACGACCAGCGGCAGCGTTATCTCGGTGGTCTGGTCCTTGACGGCGTATTCATACTGGCTGTAGCGGGTGTCGCGGGGACGAGTACTGACGATGACGTCGCCCTCATTCAGAAACAGGTTACTGATGGCGACGGCGGCGTTAAGATAACCGCCGCTGTTATTGCGGAGGTCAAGAATCAGACCCTTGAGGTTCTGACCGCGAAGTTCCTGAATTACGGCATGCAGGCGTTCCGGAGTTTCGGCGGCGAAGTTGGTCAGGCGGATGTAGGCGATGCCTTCGTCGGGATTGACAAAATACTGCCACTGGCCGATTTCGTCGCGGTAAAGGCCCTTGACGGTTTTGACCACGATTTTTTCGCGGGTGATGGTATAGTCTTTCGGCTCCTCGCCGGCCCGCTCAATCGTAAGCACTACGTCTGTGCCCGCCTCGCCGGTAATAAGATCGACGGCCATATTCATGCTGAGGGTGTCGGTGGATTTGCCATCGACGGCGGCAATGATATCGCCGGCGTCCAGACCCGCCTTAAAAGCAGGGGAGTCTTCCAGCAGGGAATCAATGCCCAGGCGGCCGTCTATTTTGGTGATTTGCACGCCTACCCCGCTGAACTCGTTGGTCATTTCCTTTTGGAAGGTATCCACGTCCGCCGGCCAAACGATATATGTATAGCTGTCCAATGCGCCGAACGCCCCTTCGGCGTATTCGGCGACAACCACCTCTTCGGGCAACTGGAGGGTTTCCTGATTGATCTCCAATAATTTCCGCAGGTGCTGAATGGGCGTGAGATAGCCGCCTTTACCGGTAATAGATTTGCATTTTTCGATAAGGCTGTTTACGCCGGCGGAGTAAGCGACGGTCTTTTCAGTATCGCAAAGCTGAGGAAACGTTTTTTCCAGATCATCGGTATCAGCCAGTAACGCGCCGGCCTCCAGGGCCTCCAGCGCCATGCGGCGGAAATCCGGCTCCTCAACATAGTTGACGCTAAGCATGTTAATGGCGTATTCAAAAATGTCGGCGGTAACGCCTTTGCGCCGGTCCTGCCAGGCGAGAGTTTCCATGTTGGGATCGGGCACGTACATCGCCCGCAGTGTGGCCTGACGGATGAGTTTGCGGCGTTCCTCCTTATAGGGGTCTTCCTCCTCAGCTAAGGCCGATAGAAAAGCGTAAACATTGTTATAGGCTTTGAGCGTTTCGTGTTTATCTTCCAGTTGACCGGCGATGCGCAGGGTTTCGCGGGTTATATCCGCACGTAAAGCGGGGTCGGTGGTATCACTCAGATCGGTGCGTTTGGCCAGGCCGTAGGCTTGTGTCATTTTGGCCAGAGCGGTCAGCCAGTCCTTGTCCGCCATGTCCGCCAGTTCGGTTTCGAACTTGGTTTTTTCCTCGCTGGCCAGTTCATATTTCCGGCTGGCTTCCAGGACGGCTTGTCGCCAATGGGCCGAATCAACGGCTTTAAGCATGTCAATGGCGTACTCTTGGTAAGCTTTTTCGTGGGCCAGACGTTGTCCGCTGCGAAGTTGTTCATAGCGAGATATAATATTTTCGATACGATGTTTAAATACCGAGGGGACCGATGATTCATCGGTTTCAAGCTGGGTTAGTTCCTGTCGCACATCTTCCAAATGACCCTGGAATAATTCTTCCGCGAGCCGGGTCAAAGGATGGGTGACGGTATCTTCTGCGGCGGAGATTTCCTGTTCGGCCGGCGGAGCCGCAACCGGAGCAGGCGCCGCACAGGCGGATAGGTTGGCTACGACCAGCACACCCAACAATAACATATATTGATTCCGACGTTTTATCACACTCAATCCTCGGTAACAGCAGGTTTTATCGTTTGTTACAGGCGGGAATATCCCTTTGGCCATGCCTGGAATTCACTTGCATAATCCTAGCCGATAACGGGGAAAATGTAAAGCGTCTTCCCATTTCAATTCCGCAAGGGTGTTTTTGCCGGGTTGTGCCTTTGGCCGGAATGGTCAATAGCTTTTCTCGTACCTAAAGCGGCAACGAAGGCTTTACGTTATGTTAAACACATACAGGCAAATATTTTTTGGTTTGTCCCAGACGGGCATGTTCTGCTGATTAGAAAAAAGCCAGAGGTGTGAAATCCTCTGGCAAAGAAATGAGAGGGGGGTCTTGTCCGTTCGTCGGGGTGCGCCTCTCGTTGATGTTCTTATATAATCCCTTGTTAATAAAAAGGTTATTGTGCTATCCGTGTCAGTCTGCCTGAACAAATGTGTTCATGTATCATATGGCGGGTGTCATTTTTATTAATATAACGCCGTGGTAGGGGATTGTCGTTTCAAATTCTTTTTCAAAGGTTCCCAGGTCTTTTTGCCGCCAAAGATCGCGGACTTGTTGCGGCCTGGTAAGCCCTAAATCGCTCCATGAAACGCTTATCGTTATATCGCCGATGTCGGTGGTATTGAAAAATCCAATGGCTTTACTGCCATCCTCCAAGTCTTTGGCCATAACAAAATACTCTTCTGTCTGCTTGACAATACGGCCTTGTTTGCCAAGCGGGTCCTGGTCGATGTCAATAACCTCGGCATTGCATAGTATATTTAGGGTGAAAGCGTCCAGTTGCGTCATATCGCCGGAGAAAAACAGAGGAGCGGCCATCAGGCACCACATGGACATATATTGGTATTGCTGGTTGGGCGTGAACTTGCAGGGGACGGTTTCGCCCGGACGGCGGCCGTTGCCTATCTGGCCGATAAGGATGTAATCGGGGTCGTTCCAGCGGCCGGGTGCGGCGTAATCGGCGTATAGGGCATTATTGAGACCAACTTCCAAAAATCCCGACAGGTTTCCCAAATCGTGCGTCGTCCGCCAGCAGTTACCATCGACACTGGCGCCCCATGTCCAGACATTGTCCACACCGTACTGGCAAAGGTTATAAACGGTGTCGCGCTGGGCGAATTTCAGAATTTCGCCCATCAGCGCATAAGGTTTCATATATTCATAATGGGAATGGTCGATGACGCAGCTTTCATAATGGCACCAGTCATATTTGAGAAAATCAAATCCCCAGCGGGCGAATTGTTGGGCGTCGAGTTGTTCGAATTCGAAGCTGCCGACATAGCCGGCGCAGGTCCAGGGGCCGGGCGAGGTGTATATGCCTGCACGCAAACCCTTCGCGTGGATGTATTCCGTCAGCGCCAACATATCAGGGAACTTTTCGTTGGGCAGGATATTGCCCCGTTCATCGCGATAAGGTTCATTGCCGCGTTTTTTCGCCCAGCAGTCGTCGATGTTGACATACATGTAGCCGTAATCGGCCATGCCGCTGGCGAGCATGGCGTCAGCGGCGTCGCGCATATCCTTATCGGTGACCGCCGTGAAGTAAATGTACCAACTGTTCCAGCCCATCGGCGGCGTCAGCGCCAGGGTGTCGCCGGCAATAAGTCGCAAGGGCCGCTCATCGCTGCCGGCGGAGTTATCCGCACGCAAGGTGATATTGTATTCAACGCGTTTACGGGGCGTAGCGCCGGTAATGATGCCGGTTTTGGCGTCGAGTGAGAGAGTGTCGGGCAGGCCCGCCGCGGAGAATGTCATCGGTCGCGTGCCGGTGACGGGGATGCGATAGATGAAGGGATTTCCCGGTCGGGTTCCGAATACTTTGGGTCCGTTTATTTTCGGCGACGGGCCGGGAGGAGGAGTTAGAATCACCTTTTCTTCCTGAGGTGCGGGCATGATAATGGGTTCCTTTCCTGAATATTCGATGCGTGCGTCGGCCCAGTTCGCGTGGTCAAAAGCCGTTCCATCCCGTCCGTCATGGGCCAGCAAAATGAGTTGTTGAATACCAGTAAGCGTGACATCTACGGCCTGAGGCGCATCCCCGCCTTTTATGACGCCGCTGTCAAACAACTTTTGCTGGTCGCCATACACTTTGAACTGGATGGAGCCTTTACCTTGAGTTTCGTCATCAATGCCCACTATGGCCGCAAAACGCTGAGCCTTGCCGTCCAGGTTGATGACCATAAGACTTTTCGCGTGCGCGCCAATGCCTTTTTCGTAAACCTTTCCGGCCAGCGTTAATGGCCGGCCTTCGATACTGGCATTCGCCTGAGCCTGACCCCAGCCGGTCGAAACGTGGGTCAGGTCCAGAGAAGACAGCCACACCATTTGATGAGCGGCATGTAACAGGGTTGTCTGGCAACCCAAAAGCGCCGCCATCAGAAAGAAGCA
>CAZOCV010000159.1:4976-8804 GCA_964578395.1 uncultured Pirellulales bacterium | reverse complement strand
AGACAGAGGCGTGTATCTTATAATTTCGTTCTTTATTCATGGCAGACTCACACAGAAAACAAGATGATCATATGAGGATAATAGGGATGCCTTACATTATGACGATTATATACGCAACAACGGGATGGAATAAGAAAAAAACCGGACGTCCATGTGTATTAGACGTCCGGTTTAAGGAATTAAAAACTACAACTTACCAACACTATCAAAATTTACTTCACACATCACAGGTCAGGGAACCAAGGGATTGCTAACGAGCCAGTTACTCGCCAGCAGAGCGAGATCCTCCAGATCGACATCGCAATCTTCATCAAGGTCGCCCAGCAGCGGGTATTGACACGCCGAGCCGCCGTCATTGAAGTAAACCTGCAGAACTTCCGAAGCATCCAGGAAGCGGTTATAGACGCGGACGCTGTCAATGCCGCCGCTGAAGGCCGTAGCCTCTCCGCCGCCGAACGGGAAGTTGGTGGTGGCGCCAATGTCGAATCCTGTGCCGTTATCGGCCAGGAGATTGCCGGAGATCGCCTTCTGCGCCCGCAACAAGCCGTTAATGTAAAGCTTGATAACGGAGCCGTCATAGGTTCCCACGACATGGAACCATTCACCATCTTCGACATCGGCATCCGCCAGCGGGAACGAAATGTTATCGTTGCCGGTTGTGCCGCAATCGAAGCGGACCGTTTCCGTGGAGCGGTTTAACCGCAGTTGATAGGTATTGAGTTCATAAGGCGGAATTTCACCATGAGCAATGAGTGTTTCCCAGGTAAAAGCCGGTGTGTCCAGACTGGCCCAGCACGCCACGGTAAGTTCGTTGGGGAAGCTGAACGTGCTGCCTGCCGGCGTGGCCAGGAAGTTGTCGGCGCCATTGACGGCGTAAGCGCCATCAATCTTGCCTGTAATCCAGGTCGGCGTGCCGGCCGTGGTGGCCGTGGTGGCCGGATCCGCGGGAGCCACATCGTTGTAGGCGGTCGTGCCGGTGCCTTCATTGAGCTTCCAGTGGGCAACCAGGCCGGTATCGCCTTCGGCGCGAATATACACGTTCACGGTGTCAGAGACGACAAAAATGCCGTCATCAATCGTGATTTTCAATGTATAAATGCCCGGCGCGGTAAACGTAACCGTGGGATCTTCCACCATATTACTGGGTGTGAACGTCGCTGTGGCCGGGCCACTTTCAACGGTCCACGCGATTATATAGGCTGATTCCGCCGTAATGGTTGCGTCCATGGTGACATCCGCCGTACCGCCCGAAATCCAGGCTTGGACCTTCGCTCCGGCATCAACTTCAGGCGTCTGGGAAACATACGTCCCTGAAAAACGCACTTCATTCACGCCGATCAGGTCGCCCATAGTACGAGACGTGCCATAAGCGAAGTTGGTTAGCGGCTGGAGGCGAATGTAACGAATCGGACCACCCGGCGTTAAGGGCTGAATTTCCGAATAATCGGTAGTTTCATTCCCCGGGGCCTCCATGAAGGTGTAGGTGCCGAGGTTGGTAAAGTTTTCACCGTCAACGGAAACCAGCATGTTGGCGTCCTGAACGCCGCGCACGGTGAGAATGCCATATCCGCCAAAATCAGGCTGTTCATTCCAAAGACGAATGTAATTGATGTCGTAAGCGGCGCCCAGGTCATATTCGATGTATTCGCCGTAAGCGGTAAAATCTCCGCTGCCGTCGCCTACAACATTGGGATACCAGCCGCCGTTGTTATCGAAACCAGAGTACAGTGTCCCATATCCTACTAAACCGCCTGCGGTTAATATCATTCCCGCGCCATTAAGAGTGTATTCGGGGATATTCATCGTAAATTCGCCATCACCGAACCAGAAATGCGATGTAGCGCTAACGGCAATGCCGGCGGGATCGATCTGATTGTACCCTTCAGGCAGAACTTTGACGTTCATGGTGTCGGTGCGGGTTCCTGATCCGCCGACCGCCTCGCACTGGAGGGTATAAAAACCTTCCGCGTCAAAGGTGGCCAGCGTGTCTTCGGCGCTGGCATTGGCAAAGACAACACTACCCGGGCCGGCGAGCTTGCTCCAGGTAATCGTCGCCGGGCCGCCAATCAGAGTGGCATCGGTCGTTATGGAAGCGGAAGCGCCGCTCATGACGGCCGCCTGGTCCGGGCCGGCGTCAATGTCAAACAGAATGGTGGCATCGAAACGAACCTCCGCAAATCCCACAAAGGCGTCGGTGTAGCCGATACCATCGGACCAGCTTTTGGTGATTTTAAATTTGACGTAACGAACGTTATTGGCCCCGGTGGTGGTGAATGTCTGATGATAGTCCGTGTTTTCCAGACCCACGCCTTTATTGACATCCGTGTAGGCTTGTTGCCAGATAACGTTGCCATCCAGTTCGATGTCCGCATCGTCATCGGCGTAAATGGTCATATCGCGCACGCCGCGTTCGAGCATTTCAAACAAATATGGTCCCACGACGGCGTCGTACTCATTGTGATTCCAGAAATTGATTCCACTGAGATCCACAGATTTGCCCAGATCGAAAATGATCCATTCATCGACGACCGGCGGTGTCGCTGCGCTGCCGCTGCTGAGCCAGTGGCCTGAAAGCGTGTTGACATGCGTGCCCGGACCGTTGACATTAAAACCGTTGCCGTTGATGGTGTTAACGGGGGTTAGCCCGCCGTAGGCGGTGGAGTAGCTGTTAATGCTAACCGTCGTTAACTCCGCTGCCATGACCGCGGTCGGTATGGCGGCAATCAACAATAAAACCAATAAATACTTTTTCATTTCTTTTCTCCTAACTACTGTTTATTAGTAAACACTTCATCCCATTCGGACGACCGAACGGAAACAAACTTCATTTAGTGCAATACATTTCCTCCTTTTTCTTAAACGTTTTATTTGTTTGCCACTTTACGTATATGCTTTAATATCCATCCATGGGATTATTCCCATCGGGGTTAGTCCAATCCATATTCCAGAGATATTCGCCATCAACGGTATCGGCGTGACCATCAAAATAGAGACAGTTACTGGCGTACCCATGACGTGGAGCAAAACCATAGGTTTTACCTGTACTCCAGTTCCAACTTCCCATATACATCAAGGCATTGCAGACTTCTCCGGCCTCCGGGGGATCGCTATATGTTTTAGCCCTGTATTCCCAAACGCCCCAAGTGACGCCACTGCTGCAGTTGGAGCTCCACTCAGGACTTCCAGGAGGATCCATATTGGCGGAGTCAACGACGACGATTTCCTCGCCGCGATGTCTGACACATGAGGTAGGCTTGAAAGGTCTGGCGTCAGTATCGAAATTAGGATACGACATGAGGCTCATTCCTGTTGTTCTGCTCGTAGCCAGCATGGTGCCAATACTGCCGGCCCAGGGATTGCTGTATGGTCCCGGCACGGCTGTCCCCGCACTAGTACCATCCGCTCCACAGTATGAATTGCTGACATAGCCCTTGACCATGTCATCTTTGGTCCAGATAGGGAATACAGATTCCTTTTTAAAGCCGGGACAGTGAATCAATTGGGAGTCAGGGATATAGTCGTGCCAGAGAAAAGCGCTCCAATAATTGATCAACTGTGATGAACCGCTTGGTGCAACTTGGTAATAAAACGTGGTGATGTAACCGTTCATGTCAGCTTCATAAACGCCAAAAGCAAGGCCGGCTTGATGCATCTGGGAGAGACAAACGGTTTTTTTGGCCTGGTCCCGCGCCCGGCCCAGGGCGGGCAGCAGAATCGACACCAGCAGGGCGATGATCGACACCACGACCAACAATTCAATCAATGTGAAACCTCGGCGCTTGGCGGTAGTATTCATGTCATACTCCTTCTTGAAATATGGTTCGCGGA
>CAZOCV010000159.1:0-4876 GCA_964578395.1 uncultured Pirellulales bacterium | reverse complement strand
TTATGAATTATTTTAGGGAGGGTATATGGCTTTGAAAAGGCCGGGGATGGGCAGACCTTGGCCAATAAATTGCTATAAATCAAAGAGGTATCAATGGATCGAATTTGCACTAATACTGGCCAAACCGTCGGCGATATTCCTGAGGAGTAAGATGTTTGTAGCGATGAAAAAGACGGGAAACATTGGCCAAATGGGTATGGCCCAAAACCAGAGCCAGTTGGGTAATAGACAAGTCCGTGTCAATAAGCATGCGGGCAAAACGATCGATCCGAACACGGTTGATTTCATTTAAAACCGAACGATGGAGCAAGGCCCGAAAACGTCGCTCCAGAGTTCTGCGCGACAGGCATACGGCCTGGGCGACGTCCTCAACCTGCATCTGATTGTTGGCGTTACGCTGGATGTATTGCAATGCCAGGGAGACTTCCCTATCCTCAATAGCCAGAATGTCCGTGGAATGGCGCGTGGCGACATGGGTGGGACTGACGGTGATCCTGCGATCATCAATTTTTTTACCATGCATCAGCTTATCCAGCAATTCCGCCGCGCGATAACCGGCGTTAATGCCATTGATGGCGACGCTGGAGATCGGCGGATTGGCTAATTCACAGATCAATTCGTCATTGTCACCGCTGATCAGGGCGATATCTTCGGGAATGCGTATCCCGGCGTCGCAACAAGCTTCAACGACATGTTCACTGCGTTCGTCAATGCAGGCCATTAAACCAATGGGTTTGGTCAACTCATGAAGCCACCGGGTAAGAATCGCTTGTTCTTTATCCCACCGCCGGGATTCGGCATTGGATGGCTGGGAATAAACAGTTACTTCGAAACCGGCCTTTTTGATAGTATCACAAAAGCCTGCGCTGCGTTGGCGCGACCAAAAAAATTCATCAAACCCACAAAAGGCAAATTGGCGGAATCCTCGTTTTAAGAGGTGGTCGGCCGCCATGGCGCCAATACCGTAATTATCAACATAGATTTCGCCGTCGGCGCGAACGTGTTCATGGGCGTACGTGGAGGCAATGGTGGGCAAATGAAGCGCCAGAATATCATCATGATGGGGAATTTCACGCATGATGATGCCGGTGGCGCCCCATTTTTTTAAGCGCGCCAGTTCGCCGGGGGAAAAGGGATCTTGCGGGTGCAGAAAGAAAGCAGGGGTATGATAAAAATTCCAGGGGCCATGCTGCTGAGCGTAACGGGCAATGCCGCGCAACAACGCCCGGCCAAACTCGCGCGAAGGTTCAATCAACAAAATGACTTTGGGGATATTGTTCATCACGTGTCAATCGTAACCATAAAAAGGTCTATTTTTTACACGGCCATGCTCAGGCGTATTATACACCGGTAGAAAAAATCTTCAATACACTTAGGAGTGGTCCGGCGAACCCGTCATGACGAATGCGAACCGTGCTGCGTTTCACGGCCTGATTGCACTGGGGGCAAGGGGCAGCGGGGCCAAAAGCACAACCTTGCCGGCGGGGATAAAGATGTGGGCGGCGGGAGATGAGGAAGGAACGCGGCGGGGGCTAAGGCCGGAGGCGGCGGAGATTAGAAATGTACGGAGGGGCTAAGCAAGGATGGCTGCGGGATAAGGCGGGGGCGGTCGGGGAATAAGGAGGCGGGCGGGGGAAGATATGAATAGGTGGGGCGGGAGGGTTGAGGTTATCGGTCCTGAGCTTGGTAAGGTTCGGGCCAAAGCTTGGGAAGGTTTCGCTAAAACCTTGGCAAGGTTTCGGTCAAACCTTGAGAAGGTATCGGCCAAACCTTGGCAAGGTTCCGATAAAACCTTGAGAAGGTTCCGATAAGAGCTTGGCAAGATCCGGGCGAAAACTTCGTAAGATGTGAGTTTCCTATCAAGATGAGGCCAGCGCGGGTCGATAAGGATGAAGGCCGGAATGTCCGGCGGCCGGACGCAAAGAGTAAGCGTTCTCAAGCCAGATATCAGAACAAGACCATAAGAATTTAGCCACGGATGACACTGATCAACACAGATGATAACAGGTTGCAGCGCCCGCGGCCCACCCTACTGAACCAGGAAAGGAAAACATTGAACCACGAAAGATACGAAATACACAAAATAAGACCTATTATCTTTCGTGTGGTTCGTTTGGTTTGTGGTTTAAAAGGTTTTCCTTCTGCGTTCTGAGCAGCGAGTGCTGAATGCTATACGTTTTTATTCGTGTTGATTCGTGAAAATTCGTGGCCAAGAAGTCAACGTTTCAGAGGTGAAGCATGATTCATTACTTTCTGTATCGTTCGCGGCTGAACAATCTCGCCGGGAAATACGCCGCCCAGCTCACCGGCGGGCAGAATATCGGTACGGAGTTTCTCGCCAAGGTCGTCGCCGAGAGCGGCCTGACGGCCAGCAGCTCCGAGGTGCGGGCCATTCTCGACCGCACCCGCGAGATTATTATCCAGCAACTGCTCCTGGGCAATACCGTCTCGCTGGAGGGTCTGTGTACGCTGCGGCCCAGTATCGCCGGGACGTTCCCCCGCGCCGATGCCCCCTTCGATGCTTCGCTCAACCATGTGGCCGTATCGGTGACGGCCGACAAACGCCTGCGTAAGGAGGTGCGGCTGTCGGCCCGTGTGGAACGGGTCGGTCATGCCCGGCCGATGCCCACGCTGGTCGAAGTCCGCGATGTCGCCACCGACAGCCGCAACCGCGTGCTCACGCCCGGCGGCATCGGGCAGCTCAACGGCGACGCCCTGCGCTTCGACCGGGCCGACGGCGAGCAGGGGCTGTTTATCGCCGCCGAGGGGATGGAGAGGCCGCTGGCGGTGACGGCGCTGCAAAAAGCCACCGATAAGGAAATCGTTTTCCTGACGCCGACGCTGGAGCCGGCGATGACCAGCGTCTATCTCATGCTCCGCAGCCGCCGCACGCCCGACGGCCCGCTCATCACCGGCAAAAGCATGACTCTTGACGTCGCGATAACCTGACCGTTACGGCGTAAAGCCCTTGACATTCCAATTTAGCCGCAGAGCGTTTTTATTTAGCCACAGATCGCACAGATAAACACTGATTAAAGACTTCTTATCAGTCCGCCTCAGGCGGAACAGTGTGATCTGTGGCTAATGTATTTGCCTTTCTTCTGGGTTCTGAATGCGGAGTTCTGAATTCTATTCTGATAATGTCTCGCTCATCGAGTAGCGGGCAAAGACCGTGGGTTACGTCCAGAACGCCCGCGGCGTTAAAAGCCCCTTCGGGGCCGCGGCGGTAAAGCAGCCCGTGGCTGTCTCGCTCCGTGGCAGCGACCAACGGAAGCGGGTGAGCGGCTGGCGGGGCGACAGCTAGAAAGAGCCTTCGGCTCCCAGCCAGGATTCGCATAGGAAGGTGAGGTCGTGTTCATCGACGATGCCGTCGGGGACCGGGAAGGGGGCGATGTCGGCCGGGGCAGCGGTTTGCAGCCAGTATTGCGAGAGGATGGCCACATCTTCCAGGTCCACGCGGCCGTCGCCGCTGAGGTCGGGATTGGGGAGCGCGGTCACCTTCAATAATTCAATGCCGCCGGGGAGGCCGAGGTTGCCGCTGTAGTGCTTATCGGCGGGGTTGTTCCAGTGTTCGTGCACGCCCAGGCCGGCAAGGCCGACGCCATCATCTTCCGGGTCGTAGAACGTTCCTGACGGCGGGGCCGAAGCTTGGGCGGCTTCATGGAGGTAATCATCCGCCGCGGCGTGGGCGGGGCCGTTGGCGTCGGGCCACTCATTGAGAAGCAGGTCAAAGGCCACCGAGTCAATCGCGACGGGGTCCTGTGCGGCGAAGATACTCGACGGCCAGTCATTATTGAAGGGGGCCGTGAGCCACTTACGCGGCAGATTCTGGGGGTAGTTCAGGGCGTGCTTGCCGCCGTAAAGGCCGTCAATGAGGTAGAGCACGGTCTTGCCGCCGATATCTTTGTGGCCCATCAGGTCCACCATGTTGCGGTAGCTGCCTTCGGCGGACGTATCAAAGGCACAATCATTGTGCATATTATAATAACCAAGGGCGTCCGGCCGACGCAGGGAGCCGAAATGGTTCTTGCCGCAGACGGTGATGCCGGCATGATTGTAATGGCCTTTAAGGCTGGCGAGGTTGATGAGGTAGGCCGCTTCACTATAGGATCGCAGCACGTAGTCGGGCGTCTTGCCGACATCGCCGTTGTTGCTCCAGTAGAAGGGCGTATTGGTGTCGAACTGGAACTTGGTGCGGCCGTTGTAGCCCAGATAGTCGAGATACTTTACCTGCGGGAAGTCCGGCTGCACCATGGCGTAAAACTCATCGCACCACAGGCAAATCGGGTCGCCGATGGTGATATCCGCCTGGGCGACGCCGACGACATTCACCAGTTGCCCAAGCAAAGCCCGCATGATCTGCGGCGAGCAGATGGCGTATTCGGGGTGACGGTCGTAAGCGAGGAAACTGTAGCTGGTGTTGCCCCAGACGGCGATCATATCGACGAAGTTTACCTTAATCATCATCTTTTCGCCGGGCTGATAGCCGATGTCGCCCTTGCCGTGCTGGATATTGAAATAACGAATAATGGCGTCCCAGGCCGTAGCGAGGTCCGGTTCGCCCGCCAGAGAACAGACAGCCGTTTGCATCATCTCATCAATGACGGCCTGATCGGTGTGCGTGCTTTGCCACCAGTAGCCATCGCCCACGCCCGGCCCGGCCCAGTTGGTCGCATCGGGGTCATGCACCCAGATAACCCGGCCGGGATGAATGCCCTGCGGCGTACCGAGAGGACTATTGACCGGGTGAGGGTCGCCCGCGACGGCGTCTTTGTCGGCCGTCAGGGCCAGCGACAGCCAGATACACCCGACGCCCATGACCGCCGCCAGAGCGAAGGCGATATAACGCGAACGGGCCAGATGCCGCCGTGCCCGG
>CAZOCV010000158.1:0-8805 GCA_964578395.1 uncultured Pirellulales bacterium | reverse complement strand
ATGGAGCAAGCCTCCGGCCCGATATTCCTGAAGGTAAAGAGAACCTGAGAGTCCTCAACCTCTATAAAGGGATTTACGTCCACAAACAACTGGGCTTCACCAATGGCGGCGGACACGGGATTATTATTGGTGATGTTATAAAAACTAAGGCTGATGGCCCATGCCGGACCGCCAAGACTCAGCAGCAGGATGATGATCCCGTAACTCCAAAATGATTTTCCCTGCTTTGTTTCTATTTGATTTCGCGTCATCATGGTTTTCTCCTTAAGTTCCTTATAGGGTCTATATGATCCACGTAGAGCCTATCACGGTTAGGGTATCAAAAAACGTTACGTTTTTCAAGAAAAAATTGATAGGTCTGAGCGAATAAGCTTAAAAAGCATCGATACCGGAACATATCCCGTCAAAACCGATACATTTTTCCTAATTTAACAGCGCGGGTGTTCAACGAAAATGAGGTTTTTTAAAGAAAAAACGGGTTTACAAGATAATTTTAAAGATTCTTGTCTGTATATTTTATCTGAATGTTAATATGGCTAATTTGTGTTGAGGATGCAAATTTCGTAATCGGGACGCTCGAATCCGTCATAAAATCTGTCCCGCAGTAGTCCGGGTGAAAGGAATAAACACTTTTTCACACAGGGTTGAATCGCGGGGGAGGCCCATATAAAAAAACATCCCGCATGAGAACCACCTTCACTATTTCTCATACGGGACGTAAAATCTAGGCAAAACAGATTTTAAGAAATTAATTTAGTTGTGTTTGCGGCGCAGCAGACTCATCGCGCCCAGGGCCAGCAGGCTAAGTGTCGCCGGTTCCGGGACGGTGGGCCATTCCTTCAGTATGAAATAATCACCCGCGGCCATATTGGAGGTGACGATGCGTAAATGGCCGGATTGACTGCCGCCGAAGATATAGTATTCGCCGTCGTCAGGAAGCCCCTGGCCATCCTGATCAAACATATCAAGCTTCATAGGGGTGGTTGCATACGAACCGTAAGCCGTTCCCTGCCAGAGATTCTCCGCTTCAAAAGAGATGTTTTCAAAGGGATTATCTACCGACGGGGCAAAGATATAATCCGGGTCGAAACCCCACTTTTGAGTTGTCGGATCATTGGGACCGGGCACTTTAACGCCCAGGGCGATATGGAAATCAAACCATTCCACGCCGGTGCGGTTGATAACCCGTTCATCACGAATCATGATATTGGGGCGGAAATTAACAGCGCTGGGATCCGCGACGCTGAACCGCAAAATAATGGAATCGCCAATACCCCATTCGTCGAATCCGCCGGTAAATTCCTTGTCCAGTTCGATCACGATGTTATCATCGTCAATAAAAAACTGGAACATCTGTACGGTGCCGAAGGCGCTGGATTCTTGATAGACATACCAGCCCGTGTCACCCATGGGGCCGCCGGGCGGCGTAATACTGACGGATGCGCTTGCGGTGGCGATGATGGCCATTAACAAAACAACGACGCTCGTTAAGATGTTTCTCATTGTCATGACTTTTCTCTCCCTATGACGTTGATTTTTCCAACTACTCCGAAACCCGTTTAAATTATATGAAGAAAATTCGTCCTCTCGTTAAAAAGTCTTTCTCTGGCGAAATCGTTTGAATCCCAACATGACCACACTGCCCAAACCCAGGCACATTATGGTTGCGGGTTCAGGAACATCGTTATCTTCCAGAAAGTCCGGCAGCGCCGGCGTTCCCGGCCCGAATTCCACTTCTGCACCGGTGCCGCTGCCAATCGTGGTGAGGTTACTGGTGACTTTGGTGGTCAGCGTGTAGTCATAACCCACGCGGGCCAGCACGCGGAAAGGAATCGCTTCTTCATAAAAATTGATGCGGAAATACTCATCCGTTTCTTCGATGCTGCTGACATTCAGAAAGCGATTAATATTGCCGGTGGTGTAGAAAAACGGTTTGCCGTTGGGCAGGCTGAACAAATTGACCGTGCCGCGGAATACCGGGATGGAAATGGTGCGATCGAGAAGTCCCCAGGCATCGAATTCCCAGTTTACTTCCACTTTGAACGTGGCCTTGAGACCTTTGTAATTCCCATCTTCCGGCTTGGACAGCATGAGCATTCCATCAAGAATAATGTTGCTTTGAGTCATGATGATGGAACCATCCTTGCGGCCGGTTTCCTCGGAGGACACAAGAAAAGTGCGGCTATGGCCGGTGATGTTATTGACCTTATAGTCCGCGTCGGATTCGTCTTTTGAGTAGGCGAAAATATGCTGATAAATCTGAGGGTTATTGGACGCTGCGCCGGTATGAGCTATCGAAGTATTCTCATAAAGAACTTCACTGTATTCATACGCTGAAACCTCGCCGACAGATTGGCTTTGCATAGCGTAGGGTACATTTTGCCCATTTCGAAGGATGGTGCCGTTGAAGAGTTCACCTTCAAAATCAATCAGAGCGCCCCAGGAAGCGCCGCCAACCGTTAATACGACTAAGGCGGTTAGCAGGCTCGTTTTCATTTGCAATTTCATCTGTCTCCCGATCATCAAAGCGCCACTTTCTCCCTGGTGTTTATTTCCTTGCCGTACCCAGATACAGAGGTACAGACAAACAACAACCCGGCTGCCAAACGGTCTTCGATCGGGGAAACAATCAGCGCCAAGAAGACGCCCGCGACATAAAAATGTTGGGGCCGGCTTGACGCCAATCCTGATGGGAAGGCTCTCTCTCCCCCTCCCAGGTCAGGGTTTCCCGTTATTTAATTGTAAGACGATCGAGCAATCAACAAGACATTCGTTGTTACTCAATCAAGGGTAGGTTGGGTAGGTCTCTCTCTCTACTCAGCCCGAGGCCCTTTTCAGTACAGATATAGCCGCGCTTCCGGCGGGGCTACCTGCGCTGGTGTTAATATTACAGGCAAATGGGATGCCCTGTCAAAGAAAAACCTCTTGTTTTTTGTATTATCGGCATAACGAACGGTGGTAAATAGAGTTAGATGTATGAATATTTTTAATTTTCTTCTTTACAAAGCACTTACTGTGGGGCGGCGTTGCGTAAAAACAACACGGAAAAGGCGTTGAAAAAATCATAAGTTATTTTATAGAATGGAGTTATGGTTCATTTGGGTTTTCCGGGTAAATATTCATTTCGATGTTGAGTTAAATACACCATCTGGGGGTTGAAAAATTATAATTTTTGGCCATGATAAGGCACATGGCTAGCCATTTGGGTTATCAACTGAAAGCGCTAGGTCGGTCAACGTTACCGATGCGAATCCGGCTGGGAGAACGACTCTACCGCCGGATGACGGTTTTTAAGCATGATTTTTTTGCAGCGACGGCAGCTTATGAACTGGAAGGGGCAGAGTTTGGGGCAGCGCAAAAGGTTGTTTTGAAAATCCACCGTTGTGCGCCTTTGTGGGGCTGGTCGATGACGTGGTTGGGTAACTTATTGTCAAAACAGGAGATAGGAAATCTCAAGCGGTTATCGGGCCTGGAGCATGTTCCTCGACTATTAGCCCGTTATGAAAAGAACGGTTTAGTATATGAATATATTGAGGGGCGTTCGCTGGATGAAAAGCCCGAATTAAGTAGGGGGTATTTCGATAGTCTCGCTTTGTTATTAGAAAAAATTCATCAGCGTAATATGGCGTATGTGGACCTGAATAAGCGTGGGAATATTCTGGTCCTTCCGGACGGCAATGCGGCATTAATTGATTTTCAGATAGCCATATTCCTGCCCCGGAGAGGGGGATGGTTTGGCCGGCTGACCGGGCGGATATTGGGATATTTGCAGGCGGCGGACCGTTACCATCTTTTGAAACATAAAAGGCGGCTGCAAAAGAAGTTATTAACGGATGTGGAACGGGCCGAATCCTGTCGCGTTAGCGGGGCTATCAAACTCCACCGTAAGCTGGTTTTGCCGATAACCAGGCTGAGAAGGCGGATTCTTGGCAGTTTATATGAGGGAAATCATCTGGCGCTGGATGATACAACGGTACGACACCCGGAAAGCTGTCCGGAACGATGGCGTAAAATTTAGCGGGGCAGGGGGCAAAGTCCAAATAAGCGGCTAACTTTAAGGTCAAATTAGACCGATAAAGCAGATAGGCTCCTGCATGGAGCAAGGCATAAAAGAGCATAAACGGAGAATGTCATGCCGACCCATACTGCTGCTTTGACAGATAATTTTTATAAAACCCTGCTGGATAGCCTTTTTGATGCGGTATTCGTAGTCAATGCCGACGGCGTAATTACATACTGGAATCAGAGTTGTGAGCGCATTACCGGCTATACCGCCGAAGAAATGACGGGCAATTACTATCTGGAAACGCCTTTTGCCCGAACGGATGATGAACTGGCGCAGCAGCCCGGCGGCATCGCCATAGCAATTGAGCGGGGCGTGCCGGGGACCTGGAAGGGTTATGTTCGACGAAAGAACGGCCAGCGCATCCCCGTCGAGTCGCATATATCACCACTATACAATGATGCGGGCGAGAATATCGGCGCCGCCGAGGTGCTGCGTGATGTCAGCGCTCACGTAGCGCTGGAGCAGGCTCATCAGCAGGTTTTGGCGATGTCGCGCAAGGACCAGCTTACCGGTCTGCTCAACCGCGGCGCGATCAATGACGCTCTCAAAACGGAAATGGAACGCAGTCGGCGCTACCACCAGCCCTTATCCGTGGTAATGATAGATATCGATCACTTCAAACATATTAATGACCGCTATGGCCACGAAGCGGGTGACCGGGTGCTTTCCAAGCTGGGGGCGATTTTCCTGCATAACATGCGTCAGCCGGATGTTGTCGGCCGCTGGGGAGGCGAGGAGTTTTTAATTGTCACGCCGGGCAGCCGCGATGAACAGGCGGCCGAATTAGCCCAGCGGT
The DNA here is from genome assembly GCA_964578395.1 of uncultured Pirellulales bacterium. Lineage (GTDB taxonomy): Bacteria > Planctomycetota > Phycisphaerae > Sedimentisphaerales > SM23-30 > JAFGBA01. The sequence goes on along the minus strand of CAZOCV010000158.1, from coordinate 3,943 downwards.
TGCGAAGGTATATCATTGCCGTTTCACCGCCGGAGGTTCCTGAAAAAATTTCCGCAAGTTTCGGCGTGACGCAGTTTCAGAATTCTCAATCGCTGGATCATCTGCTGTATGTTGCCGATATGGCGATGTATCAGGCCAAGAACACCGGCCGCGACCGGGTGGTTATCGCCCACGCCGACGATTATCCCGCCCCCGATGCCGTATAATGCTTGTTGGTTAAGAGTATATCCTGTCTGAAAGTGCGTTTATAACCTTATATTGAGAAAGAAATTGCGATTATTTCCATAAAAGTGTGGAAATCTGCGGCTTAACATTGACATTCTACACAACTTTGGTAATATAGCCGCTTCGCTAAACGGCCTCGTCGTCTAGCCAGGTCTAGGACACAGGGTTTTCATCCCTGCAACACGGGTTCGAATCCCGTCGAGGTCACTTTTGAGGGGGTAAGTCAATTCCTTTTGTTCGTCAGCGGTGGTTTTTATGCGCAGAAAATCAGAATGTTATGATTATTGGACCAAATTATAAAAAAAATGAGGCTTTTTTTCCTAAAAATCCAGCGAAAACAGCTATTTCCTGCGAATACATTCACAGGTGAGAACAGCAAGTAAAGTTTCTTTTAAGTGGGGTTGAATTGAGGTCGATAACATGGTTGTGATAGATGTAACAGTTGATGTGACTTATGTAACGGAAGTAATGGTAAGAACCTAAGTCGATAATCTATTTAGGATTATGGGGGCGACCAGGAAGAATAAGAAATTGCTATACATATTAGGAGAATAGCTATGCGCAAATCTATGACAATCGGAAAAAAGCTGGCGATGGCGATGGGTTTAGTACTGGTATTGCTGTTGGTTATCGGAAGTGTGGCGTTTTTGGGTATCGGCCGCATGGCGGATAAATCCAAAAGCACCATAGCGGGCAACGAACTGGTGCAGACTCTGGCGGCAAGGGAAATTGACCATCTGAACTGGGCGGCCAAGGTAAGTACTATACTGACGGATCCAAAGGTGACGACTCTGGATGTACAGATGGATGACCATCAATGTGCGTTTGGCAAGTGGCTTTATGGTGAAGAACGCCAGCAGGCTGAATCAATCGTGCCGGAATTAGCGGTGAAACTCAAGCAGATTGAGGAACCTCATGCTCATCTCCATGCTTCCGCAAAGTCGATTAAAGAGAACTTCAGCACCGATGATAGAAGTAAAGCCGCTGAAATCTATAACACACAAACCTGTGCGGCACTTAATGAGGTTCAAACGCTGTTGGGACAGGCGCGTGATGATGTCAACAAATCCGTTGCCGGCGACAACGCAGATCTATTGCAAACAGGCCAGATGACACGGACGGGCGTTGGTTGCCTGGTTTTGGGGGCGGTCTTCGCAGGATTATTATTAGCCACATTATTGGTACGGGGTATTACCCGTTCGCTGCGAAGCGTGATTGCATCACTGGCCGAAGGGGCCGAACAGGTATCGGCGGCCGCCGGTCAGGTTTCGGGTGCTTCGCAGTCATTGGCGGAAGGCGCCACCGAGCAGGCGGCCGGCCTGGAAGAGACCAGTTCCAGCCTGGAAGAAATGTCCAGTATGACCAAACAGAATGCTGAGAACGCCGCGCAGGCCAATAATCTTTCCGCCCAGGCCGCCAAAGCCGCCCAAACCGGCAACGAGGCGATGGGGCGGATGAATACGGCGATAGAAGACATCAGCCGCAGTTCCGGCGAGACGGCCAAGATTATCAAGGTGATCGACGAGATCGCCTTCCAGACGAATTTGCTGGCGTTGAACGCGGCCGTGGAAGCGGCGCGGGCGGGCGAAGCCGGCAAGGGATTTGCCGTCGTTGCGGAAGAAGTGAGAAATCTGGCGCAGCGCAGCGCGGAAGCCGCCCGCAATACATCGACATTGATAGAAGGTTCGGTAGCCAATGCGCGTAACGGAGTGGAAATTGCTACAGAAGTCGCCAAGTCGCTGGAGGAAATTACAGATTCATCGCAGAAAGTGAATGAATTAATTGCGGAGATTGCGGCCGCCAGTCAGGAGCAGGCCCAGGGCATCGGGCAGGTGAATGCCGCCATGAGCCAGATGGATAAGGTGACTCAGCAGAATGCAGCGAATGCCGAAGAGTCGGCCGGGGCATCGGAAGAGCTTAGCGCCCAATCGAAGGAACTCGATGAATTGGTGAAACAATTGGGCCAACTGGTCGGCGGCGGGCGGACCACAACAAGTAAAAATCTGGTGGGAAAAAAGAAGCGGAGCAATGAGGCGTCTGGGAAAAACCTGGCCATGGCGGATGAAGCATTTCATGCAATAAGTACAAAGACCGATGCGAGAAACCAGGATAAGTTTTCTTTTCACAAAGTGTAAATTGCCGGCTACTGGGATGTGCCAGATTGCCGGAAGGTGAGCAAGGAATAAATTATCGGAACTTAGCCCGAGCGTTAATAACGAGCTGGCCGGAAAGTAAAAATTCTTAACTATATGAAAAAGAACAAGTTAAGGCATGAAAAGGAACTAACGAAGGCTGTAAACAGCCCTAAAGGCAAGATTCGGTCAAGACGCGAGGCGGGTGAGTCGATGATGAATAAAGAGAAATAGGCCGGCGGTGCGGTCTGGGCCGGTGTGATGAACGTTGGAAAATAATGAAAGGGTTAAAGAATGGCGGCAACACAAGTCAAAGAACGCAAGGATTCCTGCATGGCCCAGGAAGGCAAATATCTGACCTTTGCTCTAGCACATGAAGAGTACGGGCTGGAAATTCTCAAAGTGCGGGAAATTATCGGGTATATGGACGTCACCCTCGTGCCGAAAACGCCCAAGTATGTGCTGGGCGTGATTAACCTGCGCGGCCAGGTGATTCCGGTCATTGATCTGCGGACCAAATTCGGCATGGAAACGGCGCAACGGACCGAGGAAACCTGCATTATCGTGGTGGAAATCACCCGTAATGACCGTGCCGTGAGCATGGGCATCGTGGTCGATCACGTTTCGGAAGTTCTGGATATTACTGAAGAGATGATTGAGCCGACGCCGCAGTTCGATACCGATCTGGACACCAGCTTTATTCTGGGTATGGGCAAGATCGGCGACAAGGTCAAGATTCTGCTCGATATCGACAAGGTGCTCAGCCGTCAGGATGTGGCCTGCCTCAGTGATTTGCAGCAGGCCGGATCGGTCGAATAAACCGAGACGCTATAGTAAAACCATAAAGCCACTGTCTTTACTTACGGCCGTTGTGGAAAACAACCAAACCGCCGTGGGTGAATGGTAGTGGTTTTTTTATTGGGGGGATGCCTTGTTTTTAATGAAGATATATCATGTGCATTCCGGAGGGCCTGTCCAGATGAATATGGCAGAGGGTATTGCTATGTCAACCTGTTATGAGTATAATTTCAGGCGTTACGGGCAGCGCAGGCTCCCCGTAGCGTATGAGTAGCATTTATGGATTGTTCGCCGTTAGCCTTTAAGAAAGCGAGGTTGATGTTCCATGACCAACGAATCCCATGTCGAAAATACTCCGACGCCGCCGCCAGGCCCCACAACACCCGGTTCCGGTCCGGTTCCCGGCGCTTTACCCTGGGGCATGCAGATTAATACCTTCTGCATGTTGATGCATTTGGGCCAATTGTGTCCCTTTTTTGGAGGGATTCTTTCTATCGTAATGTGGGCTACAAACAAAGACCGTTTTCCGGAAGTGGATCGTCACGGCAAGGTAGTGCTTAACTGGATTATCAGTGCAATTATCTACGGTGTTGCCTCTGGGATACTGTGTTTTATTTTTATCGGTGGTCTATTGTTATTAGCCTTGATGATTTGTTCACTGATATTCATTATTATCGGCGCTATCAAGGCCAATGAAGGCGTGGTTTGGCCGTATCCGCTGAGCATTAAGTTTTTCAAATAACAGAATTTTCTTAAACAGTGGTCTTTATCGCGTCCCAAACACGGTT
>CAZOCV010000157.1:4176-8805 GCA_964578395.1 uncultured Pirellulales bacterium | reverse complement strand
GCCGAACTGGAAAAATGCCAACTGGACATGCAGCAGCACGAAATTATTGCGCCGGTGTCGGGCAAAGTTATTACGCCCGAACATACGCTGCGGCTGCTGAAGGATAAACCCGTGGCCCGCGGTGAAGCGGTGCTGGAAATTGTTCCCGGCGAAACGAGCTGGGAACTTACGGTGACCGTGCCGGAGGATGAAGCGGGCAATTTGTTATTGGCGTATAAGAATCTCAAGGACGAGAAGTTTCTGGAGGGGCGGGTGCTGCTGAATGCTTACCCGGATCTGAAGCTGCGGTCGCGGGTGACGGCGGTGGCGCCGCGGGCGCAGGTGCTCAAAACGGATGAGCAAAGCTGGCGGAATGTTATTGAAGTGCGGATGTCGGAGCCGGAAGGCATCGACGACGCCGGAGCGTTTCGCGCGAAGGTGGATTTGCGGCCGGGTTTGCAGGGCAAGGCGGCGATAGAGTGCGGCCGGCGCAGCTTGTTTTATACGCTCACGCATGAATTTGTGGATTTTGTGCGGATTAGTTTGTTTTAACAAAAGTGACGTAATCACGTTTTTTAAGAACAGGAGTTGCAATGCGACGTCAGGCAGGATGGCTGATTATCGGATGGGCGGTGTTGTGCGGCTATGGAGCGGCCCTGTGGGGGCAGGCGGGGGATTTTGGGTCCTCCGATGATTATCGCTCGTTTTTACAGGCGCAGCGCGTGGCGATTCTCAGCAGCGAACTGGACGGCCGGATGGAAACCGTGCTTGCAGAGCCGCAGGATTTCGTCAAAGCGGGCCAGCCGCTGATGGTGTTAAACAGCACCATGGCTCAGTTTGCTCTGGATACGCTGGAGGTGAATTTACAGGCGAATAAAATCGGCGCCGATGAAGCGCGAGTTCGTAAGGAATATGCCGATGACAATCTGAAGATTGTCCAGGAACTCTACGATAAACCCATCGGCGAAATTCCCGTGGCGTCGCGGAAAGAACTGAAGGAGTCGCGTCAGGCGGCCGATCTGGCGCGGCTGGCGGTGGAGAAAAACAAGGCGGAACGCGATTCGCTGCTCATTGAGCAAAAACGAGCAAAGGAAATTCTTGACCGCCACAGTATCCGGGCGCCGTTCGACGGCGTGGTGGTTTCCTTCGACGGCGTGGCTCTCAATTACATGCAGGATCGCGGCAAGCCCAAGCGGGTGGAGGCGGGCGAAACGGTTCGGGCCGGGCAGGTGGTGATCGCCCTGATGAAAGTCGATGTTCTGCGGGTGTCGCACTGGCTGCCCGTGGCCCAGATATCAAGCGTGCATCTGGGCGACAAGACCCGCGTTTATATCGAAGGCTATGATGAGCCGGTCGAGGCGACGGTGGTGTTCATCAGTCCCACGGTGAATTCAACGGGCGAATTCGGCATTGAGGTGGAGTTCGTCAATCCGCTCCTGCAGCCGGCGCCGGCGTCGCATCGGGACTATCGCTATCGTTTTCGCGATGGTTTGCGCGCCCGCGTGGAATTTGCGGAACCATCCGCCGACGCGCCATCGACCACGGGTGAAATAACGTCATGAATCAGTCCGTAAGCCCTTTATCGCCGGAAGATAAGCCGCTGCCCAAACTGCGGGCGGAGCTGACCGCTACGTCGCAGATGTACGACGGCCAGCCCTACTGGGTGGTCAAGGACCCGATGTCCCTGCGCTATTTTCGCTTCAATCGGGAGGAATATTTTATCATCGAACAGTTGCGGCGGGGCACGACGGTCGAGCAGCTTAAGCAGGCCCATCGCCGCGAATTCAAAACCGACGCCCTGAACAATCAGGATATCGGTCTGTTTATCCAGGCGCTGGCGGGTAAAAATCTGCTGCTGGGCGAGCATCCGCAGCGCGACAAGCTGCTGTATGACGCGGCGACCAGGCGGCTTCGTTTTGCGTGGCTGGGGCGGTTGAGTAATTTCATGTTTATCAAGATACCGCTGGTTGACCCGGATCGTTTTTTTAATCGTGTGATTCATCGCCTGCGATTTATCTGGTCGCGCGGTTTTTTGCTGGTGTACCTGCTGCTGCTGGTGGCGGCGATGGTCTTAATCGGCCGGCGCTGGAATGAATTTACGGCCATGTTCAGCTCGCACCTGTTCACCCTGCGCAATCTGCCGCTGCTGCTGGTGAGTTTCTGGCTGGTGAAGGCTATTCATGAACTGGGCCACGGCCTGACCTGCAAACATTATGGCGGCGAAGTGCACGACATGGGTTTTTTGCTGCTGGTGTTCAATCCCATGCTGTATTGCAACATCACCGATTCGTGGACGTTCATCAGTAAATGGCGGCGGCTGTTGGTGGGCGCCGGCGGCATTCTGGTGGAACTGCTGATAGCGGCCGTAGCGGCGATTGTCTGGTATTTTACCGATTTGCCGGGCTTCGTGCATTCGTGGATGTTTAACCTGGTGATTATCTGTTCGATTTCCACGGTGATGTTCAACGCCAATCCGCTGCTCAAGTTTGACGGCTATTATATCCTGATGGATTTGATCGAAGTGCCCAATCTGCGGCAGCGCGCCGGCGCGTTGATGAATCGCCTGTTTGTTCGCCATGTGCTGGGCGGCGACACGGGGGAAGCGCCGGAAGAGCATCGTTTTCGTTACCTGTTTCCCCTGTATGCCGTGTGTGCCATGATTTATCGCTGGTTTATTGTATTTTCGCTGACGTTTGTGGTGTACCAGTTCCTTCGGCAATTCGGCCTGGAAGTCTTCGGCCGGTTGCTGATGGTATTTTCGCTGGCGACGATGCTGGTTTGGCCGCTGACGAAAACGTCCATCTCGTTGGTGCGCCGCCGTCATACGCTGGGCGTCAGCCGCGTTCGCCTGCTGTCGCTGCTGGTGCTGCTGGTGGTGTTTATCGTTGGGGCGTTGTTGGTGCCGATGGAGCAGACCGTCACCATGAATTTTATTCTCGAACCGGCGCAGGTGCAGTGGGTGCGCACTGAGACGGAAGGACGGTTGGGCTGGCGGACGTCGTCCTCCGCGGCGATGCCGGGGCTGGAGGGCAAGACGCTCACCGCGGACAGCGAACAGCTTCAGCTTGTGGCGCAGTTGGATAATCGGGAACTGCAATTGCGGCGGACGCAGTTATCCGCCGAGATGGACACTCAGCGTTTGGCCCGGGATTATTATAACGGCATGGGACTGACCGGCACCGTTCGCCAGCTTGATGAGCGTCTGGCCTCGCTTCAGGCCGAAGCCCGGCGGCTCGATGAGGAGCTTGCCCAACTGGACATCAAGCCGCCTTTTACCGGCCAGGTGCTCAGCACCGACCGGCAAATGGCCCGGCTGGAAGGTTCATATGCTCAGCGCGGCACGCCGGTGATGATGCTGGCCGACACCGCCGCGACGATGGTCGCCCGCGTTTGGGTTCCCGAAAAAACCTGGGCCCGCGTCTTCAAAAAAGATACTCCCAACGACCAGAAAGCCGAATTGCTGCTGTATGCCTTCGCCGATACGCCCTTTACCGGCAAGGTGGCGAAGGTCAACCAGCATTGCGAGGACAGCATGGGGCTTTTCGGCGAAAAAATGGCCCTGAGCAATCTTGTCGGCGGCGAGGTGCTCACCAAATATGATCCCGAAACCGGCCGCTATCGTCCGGTCGAACCGGTTTATGAAGTGACCGTTGCTCTCGACGCCGATACGGTGCCGCCCGCCGCCCTGCCCTACATGTCCGGCCGCGTCCAGCTCGCCTGCGGCAAGGCCACCCTCTACCGGTGGACCCGCGACAGTCTCCTCCGCTTCATTTCCCCGGAGGTGCGGTTATAAAACTCTTTTCTCACGGAGACACAAAGACACAGAGAAGAATAAATATGATAAGTTCAGTTAATTTTGTATTTATGTTTCTTTGTGATATATATTTTTGATTTGTGGAGTTGGAATCGCCGTGCATGAAAACGAAATTGGGAGTATTATCGTTGATTGCGCCATTCATATTCATCGGGAACTTGGTCCAGGTTTACTGGAAAGTGTTTATGAAGCGGTGTTGGCCCGCCAGTTGCAAAAGCGAGGTCTTACGGTTCATCGCCAGGTTCTGGTCTCAATTGAATATGATCAAGAAAAATATGACGAAGGATTTCGAGCGGATTTAATTGTTGAGAACAAGGTCATCATAGAGCTTAAGTCAGTTGAAAAGCTGCATCCAGCTCATAAAAAACAGCTTTTAACATATCTTCGCTTGACAGGAATGAAACTGGGGTATCTTTTGAATTATGGTGAGTCGCTCATGAAATATGGAGTTACGCGGATCATTAACGGCCAATTATAAAATACATAAAAACTTTACGGAGATTTTAAGCGAAAAATAATTCCTGCCAAAAATTTCTCCGTGTCTTTGTGCCTTTGTGAGAATAATTCTTTTCTTCAATTTATGTGATTTGTTACACAACAGCGTCTTTTGTTTGATTATCCACCATGTTTTTTAAAGCCCGCCAGCCTTGCAGTTGCTGGGGTGTCAGGGTTGAGGGTTTTCCCGTTGCGTGATAGTGTTCCACGGCCCGCAGCCAGCGGCGCGTTTGGCGGGGCAAGGCGATTTTTTCATTCACCACCAACCCGGTGACTTTCTGGCACTGGTGTTTGCGGCGGATTTGCAGTTTGCGCTTCTGATGCAGCCGATAACCGTAATC
>CAZOCV010000157.1:0-4076 GCA_964578395.1 uncultured Pirellulales bacterium | reverse complement strand
GGTGTTTGCGGCGGATTTGCAGTTTGCGCTTCTGATGCAGCCGATAACCGTAATCGTTCACGATTTTCTTGGTGCTTCTAATGACAATGGAGGTATGTAGACGGTTTTCTTCCTTGAAGGAAAAAGTCATATCATCGGCGTAGCGGGTGTACGTTGCACCAAAGGCTTTGCCCAAGGCTGCTAAGCGCACGTCCATAAGATAATTAACAAGATTACTTAACCTGGGGCTAGTGGGAGCGCCTTGAGGGAGGTTGCCTTTGTACGTGCAAAGCTCCGCCAGCAAGCGGGAAGCCTTCCGGTTCCAGCCGATGCAACGAAAATAGCGATAAATTCGCTTATCGGAAGTTGAAGTAAAGAAATCCTTAATATCCATTCGCAAAACGACAGGTTTTTGCATGTGCGGCAGGGCATTTGTTACGATGGAACGATTATTTTCGAAGCCATGAGTGGCTGGATGGCTTTTTAGACGGGATAGAATAGAACGATTGATTTGTCGCTGAATGTGTTTTAATCCAGTCTGCGGAGCGCAAATTTCACGTTGACCACCGCTGCGTTTGGGTATTTGAAAGACTTCATAGCGAGATTTCAAGTGTTGAACTTGTTCAATGTCAGTCTTTAGTCGGCGGAAGAGTTCCTTGGTATTTCGCCCCCAGAACCATCGCCGTCCCAAGGCTTTAAGTTTTCGCCCGATTGTATTTGAAAATCCCATGATAGGATTCCTGTTTGAGATAATGGGCGCGAGTATTTGCCCGCGCCCGTTCGCCTTGCTGCGGCCGTAAGTTCCTGAAGCGAGCTTGCGAGCCAGGAATTTACGGAAGCCGTGTTGAAACGCAAGTCAATATGACCCGGCTGACGAAACATCAGCCTATGCTCTGCAATTGAGCATCACCAAGGCGATACATTAATTATCCCGTCCGGCCCTGGCGGCGTCAAGGGGTTTGCCGGAGTAGTACAAGCGTCCTCGCTTGTGATTTATCTTTTTATCTTAACCGGGGATGATTGAGCTACGGTTCGGCTTTTACGATTTCCACCGGGCAGGGGGGCAGGGCGTTCAGAAAGGCCTTGCCGTAACGTTTGGTGACGATACGCGGATCGAGCACCACGACGATGCCGGTGTCGGTTTTGCTGCGGATGAGCCGGCCAAACCCCTGCTTGAACTTCAAAATTGCTTCGGGCAACTGGTATTCGAAAAACGGACTGCCGCCCGCCTCGCGGATTTTTTCCAGTCGGGCCTGCAGCAGCGGGTGGTCCGGCACAGCGAAGGGCAGCTTGAGAATAATCACATTGCCTAAGGCATCGCCGGGCACATCCACGCCCTGCCAGAAGCTGTCCGCCCCCAGCAGCACCGCCCGCGGCGCCTGGCGAAACTGCTCCAATAGTTGGGCGCGGTCCACGTTCCGGCCCTGCTCGAACAGCGTCATGTCGTTATCGCGGCAAAATTCCTGCAAATCCGCCCCCAGCCGGCGAAGCTGGCCGAAACTGGTGCACAGCACAAACGCCCGCCCACCCGTTTGCAGCAGGTATTTTTTCACCGCCGCTATGGCCGCTTCCAGAAACGCACTCTGCTGCTCGGCGGGTTCCGGCAGCGACGATTCCAGAAACACTTTGACCTGTTTGGCGTAATCAAACGGCGAACCCACCTGCAATGCGTGGTATTCCTTTAATCCCAGCCGCGAACTGAAAAACTCGAATCCTTGCGCGGGTTTTTCTGAACTATCCGCTACGATGTGTTTGCCGGAGGTGCTGATGGTCGCGCTGGTTAATATCACCGACGCACACGGTTTAAAGATCGCCTTTTGCAGAATCTCGCCTACGTGTAGCGGCCCGGCATGCACGGCCATCATCGGCCGAAACCGCCGCCGGCTGCATTCCACCCAATATACGCTGTCGGACAAATCCTGGTTGACGTATTGCTCCAGCTCGTCGGCCACGACGAAACACCGGTCGGCGAAGCTGCCCATTTCCGTCTGGTCCTGCTCGTCGGTGAGGTTCTGCGATAAATTGCGCAGGTGCATCCCTAAATCAACCAGCGGGCTGCGCAACACGTTAGTGAATGTTTCCGGCCGCATCACCCGCCCGTTTCCGCCGCTGGTCTCCTGCATGTCGGAAAAATTGAGCACCTGGTTAAAAAACATGTCGTTTTGTTCGTGAGCGCGGGCAACGAGCTTTTTGCCTTCTTCATCAATATAAGCCGCCAAAACACCCTTTTCCGTGCGTTCGTTGAAAATCCGGCTCAGCAGGAAATTCACCTGATGATTCGTCAGCCGCAGGCCGAAGTGGCTGCTGGCGACGTTCTCCACGTTATGAGCCTCATCAATAATCACCCGGTCAAAGCGCGGCAGCAGGCTGGCGGATTGCTGCTTGAGCGCCAAATCCGTGAACAGCAGCGCGTGATTGGTGACGATGATATCCGCGCCCCACAGCCGCCGCCGGGCCAGTTGATAAAAACACGTGTTGGCGTAATTGCACTTGCGGCCCATGCACGAGCCGGCGTCGCTGCATATCATTTCCCACACCGCCTGCGGCGGCGCGGCGGGCAGGCTGCTCAGCGACCCATCCCGCGTGGTCAACGACCAGTGGCGAATATCTTCCAGGGCGTTGATATCTTCGGCCGAATCGAACAACGTGAATTGTTTCGCCTGCGCGTGCCCCAATCGGCGCAGGCAAAGGTAATTGCCGCGCCCCTTCGCCAATACCGCCGTAAATTCCTTGTCGCAGGCCTTACGGAGGCACGGGATGTCTTTTCGAATAAGCTGTTCCTGCAAAGCGATGGTGTAGGTGCTGACGATGAGTTTTTTTTGTCCGCGGGTGATTTGGTCCAGTACGGCCGCCAGATAGGCGAAGCTTTTGCCCACGCCCGTTCCCGCCTCGGCAATCAAGTGGGCGGGCTGATTGAAGGCATGGCATACGGCCTGAGCCATTTCTATCTGCTGGGACCGCACCTCATATCCGGGCAGTTGCCGGGCGATAGGCCCGTCGGGGCCGAGGAATCTTCCCGCATCGATGCCTTCGCTCATGGTGTGGTGATCGTCCCCTCCGTCGGACTTGATGCCGTAGCGTAGAGTTTTTTCGGTATGCGTCCGGCCAGATACGCCTCGCGCCCGGCGATAATGGCGTGTTTCATCGCCCGCGCCATCCGTACCGGGTCTTTCGCCCCGGCCACCCCCGTATTGAGCAGTACGCCCTCCGCGCCCAGTTCCATGGCGATGGTGACGTCGCTTGCCGTACCTACTCCGGCATCGACGATAATCGGCACGGTCGCCCGCTCCAGAATGATGCGAATGTTATTGGCATTGAGCACACCCTGGCCCGAACCGATGGGTGCGGCCGCTGGCATCACGCTGGTTGCCCCGATCTCTTCCAGACGTTTGGCCATAACCGGGTCATCATTTGTGTACACCAGTACGGTAAACCCTTCTTTGACAAGGACTTGTGTTGCTTCCAGTGTCCCCAGGGGGTCCGGCAACAACGTTTGCTTGTCGGCTAATACCTCCAATTTGACCCAGTTCAGGTCCAGCAGTTCCGCTCCCAGACGAGCGACGCGAATGGCGTCTTCGGCATTGAAGCATCCGGCCGTATTCGGCAGCAGCTTGTAGCGTTTACGGTCGAGAAAATCCAGGATGTTTCGCTGTTGGGCGTCCAGCAGCCGCTCCCGCCGCACCGCTACGGTTACTACCTCGCAACCGCTCGCCTCCAGCGCCTCCTGCATCAACTCGAATGTCGCGTATTTGCCCGTGCCCACAAACAGCCGACTCGTAAACTCGTATGGCCCCAACTTTAACGTTTCCGATAGTTTTTGCTTAGTTTCAGTCATTTTTTGATTTTCGTCATTTGTTATTGTTTAGTCCGCCTCAGGCGGATTGTGCTTGGGATTAAGAATTTCTCCTGGTTATCCTCCTCCCACAATCGTCACAATCTCTATCACATCGCCTTCTTTCAGGCACGTTTGCTCATGATTTTTCTTCGGGCATACCTGACGATTCAACTCGACGGCGTAGGGGCCGGTAACGGCCAGATCGGCTATAAGTCCTTTTAAGGTAAGCCCTTGTGGTATTTCTCGCGGTTTTCCATTTACA